>NZ_JBFROI010000028.1:0-120749 GCF_041471405.1 Vibrio sp. 10N.261.52.C11 | reverse complement strand
CGCTAATCCGCGATGAACCAATAAAAAGCCCCGCAAGCTTTCACTTGCGGGGCTTTTTTAGCTAATTGAGAAAAGGGCTAATTACTTACCAGCTTCTTTTTCTGCTTTAACTTTTGCAATCACTTCGTCAGCAACGTTAGTTGGACATGGTGCGTATTGTGCGAATTCCATAGAGAATTGGCCACGACCAGAAGTGATAGTACGTAGGTGACCGATGTAGCCGAACATCTCAGAAAGAGGTACGTCAGCTTTAATACGAACACCAGTAACGCCAGCTTGTTGATCTTTGATCATGCCACGACGACGGTTAAGGTCACCGATAACATCACCAACGTGATCGTCTGGAGTGAACACGTCAACGTTCATGATTGGCTCAAGAAGTTGCGCGCCAGCTTTAGGCATAGATTGACGGAATGCGCCTTTCGCTGCGATTTCAAATGCGATAGCAGATGAATCGACTGCGTGGAAACCACCATCGAAAAGTTCAACTTCAACGTCTAGAGTTGGGAAGCCAGCTAGTACGCCGTTTTCCATCATAGATGCGAAGCCTTTCTCAACTGCAGGCCAGAATTCTTTAGGAACGTTACCGCCCACAACTACAGAGTTGAACTTGAAGCCAGAACCTGCTTCGCCTGGTTTGATACGGTAATCGATCTTACCGAATTGACCAGAACCACCAGATTGCTTCTTGTGCGTGTAGCTATCTTCAATTGCTTGAGTGATAGTTTCACGGTAAGCAACTTGAGGAGCACCTACAGTTAGGTCAACGCCGTATGTACGCTTAAGGATATCTACCTTGATGTCTAGGTGAAGTTCACCCATACCTTTCAGGATAGTTTCGCCAGTCTCTTCGTCAGTCTCAACTTGGAAAGATGGATCTTCTGCAACCATTTTACCGATAGCGATACCCATTTTCTCAGAACCGCCTTTATCTTTTGGAGATACAGCGATTGAGATTACTGGAGTTGGGAATACCATTGGCTCAAGCGTTACTTGGTGCTTAGGATCACATAGAGTGTGACCAGTTTGCACGTTCTTCATACCAACGATCGCAATGATGTCACCAGCTTGTGCGCTAGTTAGTTCGTTACGGTCATCAGCTTGCATCTCAACCATACGGCCAACACGTTCAGTCTTGCCAGTGAATGAGTTAAGAATCGTGTCACCTTTGTTCAGTTTACCAGAGTAAATACGAACGAAAGTTAGAGCACCGAAGCGGTCATCCATGATTTTGAATGCAAGCGCTTTGAAAGTCTCATCTGTAGAAACGATAGCGTGTTCGCCAGTTTCTTCACCGTTCTCATCCATTAGAGGCTGAGGGTCAACTTCAGTTGGTGCTGGTAGGTAATCTACTACAGCATCAAGGATAAGTTGCATACCTTTGTTCTTGAACGCAGAACCACAGAACGTTGGGAAGAATGCGATATCACGAGTACCTTTACGGATACAACGCTTAACGTCTTCAATAGAAGGCTCTTCACCTTCCATGTAAGCTTCCATTAGGTCATCGTCTTGCTCTACAGCAGTTTCGATTAGCTCTTCACGGTATTGCTCAACGTCATCAACCATGTCCGCTGGAACATCTTTGATTTCGTAGTTTTCAGGAAGACCAGTGTCATCCCAAACGTATGCTTTACGGCTTAGTAGGTCTACAACACCAACGAACTCGTCTTCACGGCCGATTGGTAGAACCATTACTAGAGGAGTTGCACCTAGAACGTTTTTAACTTGGTCAACAACGTTGTAGAAGTCTGCACCCATACGGTCTAGTTTGTTAACGAAGATCAGACGAGATACTTCTGATTCGTTAGCGTAGCGCCAGTTAGTTTCTGATTGAGGTTCAACACCACCAGAACCACAGAATACACCGATACCGCCATCAAGAACTTTAAGAGAACGGTATACTTCAACTGTGAAGTCAACGTGTCCAGGAGTATCGATAACGTTTAGACGGTGATCGTTCCAAAAACAGCTTACAGCTGCTGATTGGATAGTAATACCGCGCTCAGCTTCCTGTTCCATGAAGTCAGTCGTTGATTCGCCATCATGTACTTCACCAGTCTTGTGGATTTGACCAGTTAGCTTAAGGATACGCTCAGTGGTAGTTGTTTTACCCGCATCAACGTGCGCGAAAATACCAATGTTTCTGTATTTCGATAAATCTGCCATTGTCTTACTCTGTTAATAGGATATAAAATGCGCGCAGAGTATATCACAATCTGTGAAGACTGATAGCTTTGCATGCATTTGGGACTAAAAAACTTTGCCTTTTTCTAACATATAGAAAAAGGCACTCAGTAGTAACAATCTAAATGATTGTTAATTATAGTGCTAACCTAAAGCCTAATCGGCGTTAAGGTTAGGCTGAATTGCTGCTGTATAGAGTAGCTGAAGTGAGTTCAATTACAACTCATCAAAAGCATTAATTGCTTCCGATAATTTTTTCACACCGTGGATCTGCATTCCTGGAATGCCACCTTTAGGCATGTTAGCCGCCGGTACAATCGCTTTCTTAAAGCCGTGTTTAAATGCTTCATTTAAACGCTCTTGTCCGCTCGGTACAGGTCGAATCTCACCCGCTAGGCCTACTTCTCCAAATACCACCACATCTTTTGGTAATGCGCGGTCTCTGAAACTAGAAAGTAGAGCCATCACCAACGCAAGATCAGCACTGGTTTCGGTTACTTTAACACCACCGACGACATTCACAAACACATCTTGGTCAGCCATTTGTAAGCCGCCGTGTTTATGCAGCACCGCTAATAACAAAGAAAGCCTGTTTTGCTCTAGGCCGACAGCGACGCGACGTGGGTTAGCCAGCTGTGAATAATCCACCAGCGCTTGGATTTCGACAAGAAGTGGACGCGTCCCTTCCCACACCACCATGACAGAACTGCCCGAGGTTTCTTCTTCACCACGAGACAAGAAGATAGCGGATGGGTTGCTGACTTCTTTTAGCCCTTGGCCTGTCATCGCAAACACACCCAGTTCATTCACTGCACCAAAACGGTTTTTGTGGCTGCGTAGCGTTCTAAAACGGCTATCGGTTCCGCCATCTAATAAAACAGAACAGTCAATAATGTGCTCAAGTACTTTTGGCCCTGCTAAGGTGCCGTCTTTAGTTACGTGTCCAACTAAGAACACAGCAACGTTATTCTGTTTTGCGTAGCGCGTTAATGCGGTTGCCGATTCACGAACCTGTGCAACACTGCCCGGAGAAGATTGAACATCCGCAACGTGCATAACTTGGATCGAGTCGATAACCATGATCTTAGGTTGTTCTTTCTCTGCAACCTGACAAATCTTATCCACGTTCGTTTCTGAGAGCATCTTTAGGTGCTCTTTTGGCAATCCAAGTCGAGACGCACGCATCGCGACTTGTTGCAGAGATTCTTCCCCGGTTACATAGAGAGTCGGTAATTGAGAAGAAAGCTGACACATGGTTTGTAATAGCAGCGTTGATTTACCGGCACCCGGGTTACCACCAATCAGGATCGCAGCACCCGGTACGACACCACCACCAAGTACGCGGTCTAGCTCTTTAAAGCCACTGCTAAAACGTGGGACTTCTTGCAGATCGATTTCTGACAGCGTTTGAACCGAAGATTCAGTTGCACCGCCCGCATAACCACTCAATCGTTCATTACGTGCGACCTGAGGTGAAGCGGCTAACCTAACTTCTGTAATCGTGTTCCAAGCACCACATGCATTGCACTGCCCCTGCCAACGTGGAAAATCGGCACCACAGTCATTACACACATAAGCTCGCTTTGCCTTCGCCATAAAACCTCAATAATTTACTCAATTACACAATGATGTTGTCAATTTGTGACTTATTTGACCGTACGGATGAAAATAAAAGTTGCAGTCATACCACTTATACTTAAAGATCGATTTAAACTAGTCGATAACATAAACGCACCGTCCATTCTAACAAGAAAAGTATGCAGCAATCTGAAATTCTATCTGTAGCAGAACGTTTAATCCCGGCTTACCACGCCGAAGATTTCGAATTCCTTCTTTCTCAAATGACAGAAGGGGAATCGCCGTCTCTGAAGCTGCTCGTTAAAATGGAACTGAATCGTATCATGGCTCCGTGTACAAAGAGCATTGATTTACGCGGGCGTATTGATAATGAGTGTCGTCAGTTCACTCTCGATGGCCGTAAGCACTGGCTCGATGATATCGCTTTAAACGCATATCAACGTGGTACGAAAAAGTTTAAAGGTTACACAGAAGGCGCATGGGAGTTAGTAATGACTCCGCGAACTCAGCCTCTGAGCGTTGTTAAAACATCTTCTCAAGGTAACCACGACATTACTAGCGCCAATAGCCCGTACGAAGCGGAAGCTATTAACCTAGGTTACGACTTAAAACGCCAAGAGAACAGACTCAAGATTAGCTCGCAGGTCGAGATCACCACATCGAAAGGGCAAAGCCTACATGGTGTAACGGTTGATATCTCCCCGTCGGGTGCAAAGTTCAAAGTACCGAGCGCCTTTCGATACAACCTCGGCGAGATCATCAGCGTTAAGTTCTCAGAGCTTATCGAAAAGTCCCAAGAAAACGATGTTAACCAAGCGGTTGAATTTCGTGTTTTGGGTATCGACGAATCTTATGAGAACAACGCGGTCAAATTTCTAAGAACCATCAAGGTAAGCGACAACAATATTGTGGCTCGCTTACTCGATGAGTCTTTAAATAGCACCAGTAAGAAAACCAGCCATGAGAATCAAGATAGGATTATTCGAACTCGTACTCGAGGAATCGAACATACCTATCTAAAGCATACTTGTAACCTACCCCTGTTTTTCAGCGGCAGCGAACTAAAGCTTGCCCTACTGACGGATAACAACCATCCGTTATGGCAATATTGGCACGACGAGCGAAATCAACAAGCACTGGGCACCCTGTTCAACGAGCAACGTATGAACCTGCTGGCGAAACCAGGAGTGAAGGGAACCAGTAACGTTATCTACTCTTTTACCCATGAACACCAAAACAAGACCTTGTTCTATTCAATGATGCTGCCTGAAGCCTCTCGTGAACAAAGACAGCTGTTCTGGCACATCGGTGGTAAACGTAAAAGTTGGAAGGCGTTCAAGTTCTCGGTTTTCGAACTGTCAGACACAGAACGACAAGCATTAGCTAAGCACTCGGAGACTCTAGCTCAAAGCTCAGCTCAACTGACGCATTGCGGAATCTTGCAAGAGATTGGCGATCACGAAAGTGCTGCTGACTATCTTTTGAGTGAAAAGCCACGCATTCCAAGCAGTGAATTGAACCGCTTCCGTCACCCGCGTACTGTCATCGGCAATATTCAAAGCATTTACTTTGACTCTCAGACCCGTCGTAAAGAGCCGAGATACCAATTTAAGTCACCGTTGCAACTTACATCACAAGATGGCGCAGCGGCGAACGGACACACCTTAGATATCTCGAAACGTGGACTGAGCATTAGCCTTGAACACCCAATGGTACTCAAGATTAATGATCCGGTATTAGTGAACTTCAATGAACTGCAGCTCTATGACAAGAACCTGCCACTGAGCACAGTGCCTTACCACGTAATTCGAGTGAGTCCGAATGGTCGCAACGTGCAGTTGGTTATTGCCGAGAACGCCAAGACAATGCGTACCATCGCTTTCCTTAATGGGCTTATCGATCAAAACCAAAGTAAGCTGATTAAGAAACAAGAGATACTGCCAACACATTCGCTACTCGAATCACTGCACAACATTTTGTTGAGCAAGATGGTCAGTAACCCAATATTCATTGATAAGCCAAGTTCAACGCTGCGCTGTAAGATCATTGGTGTGAATTTCCCACTGAATAAGCATCTAACGTTACTTGCTAAACTTGGTCACAACCAAAAGTTCTCACTCGAGCCAATCTTCAAGGGTCACACCAACTCACTGTTGGCTGAGCCACTAAAAAGAATTGAAGGTGCGGAGCCTAAGCATCATGACGTGTACATTGCTGCAGTGAAGTTTGGCGACAAAATCCAGTCGGTACACACCAAGTTGGTCAAAGACTTCGCCTCAGCAAAGGAACGCATCTTATTCATCAAGAAAGCGCAGCACTTAGGTGATGTGTATGTATTGCGAGTCACCACGGCACCTATCTTTAATCCGCTAACGAGTTTATTCCAGTCGGATTTAGAAGAGCTTTCACGCATCAGTATGCATCAAGCTAAGAAGCTAGAGAATGAGGTGACGGCGTTTATCGGTTATGGCGAGATAGAGGACATTACCGATGAAGTGCTGATTCGATTGGAGCTAACACGCTAGCCTCGAGTGGCGTATTAACTTAAGCATGAAAATTGAAAAAGCAGGCTGATAGCCTGCTTTTTTTGTGTCTGAGCCACTATTGCTAAATAAGATACATAGCCAATAGCACTTAGGTAGAGCCCCTAAGGTTTCGCTTGCCAGCTGATCTTCTGTTGCTTAGCCAATACACCCGACAAGATACACAGCACACCGCCTAAACCTGCGTAACGAACAGCAGTTTGAGCTTGCTGCTCTACTTTTGGTTTTGCGTGGTAGGCAATGCCTAAACCTGCAGAGCCCATCATCACCAAGTCATTGGCACCATCACCAACGGCAACGGTATTATGTAGTTCCAATTCGTACTCTTCAGCCAACTCTACCAAGATATCCGCTTTGGTCTGCGCCGAAACAACATCGCCTAAGACTTCACCCGTCAACTTACCGTTGACGATCTCAAGCGTGTTTGATTGAGCATGGTCTAGATCAAGGGTATCTTTCAGGTAGTCAGAGAAGTAAGTAAAACCGCCTGATGCAATCGCCGTTTTCCAGCCAAGCTTATTTAGAGTATTCACCAGCCCGACCAAGTCTGGCATGAATGGCAATGACTGACGCACTTGCTCTAATATCGATTCATCCGCACCTTTCAGTGCTCCTACTCGCTGGCGTAGGCTCTGTTCAAAGTCGAGCTCGCCTTGCATTGCTCGTTCTGTGATTTCAGAGACTAACTCTCCCACTCCAGCTAGCTTGGCAATCTCATCGATGCATTCAATTTGAATCGCTGTGGAATCCATATCCATCACGATCAAACCTGGCTTAGATAAGTCTGGGACCTCGCTAAGGCAAGCATAATCAAGCTTTAGCGCTTGGAGGATTTCTTCGTGTGCTGGCGTTAGATTGCCTGACATCAAAGCCACTTCATAATGCCCAACCTTCCACGTATCGAGGATGGTGTTGTAAGTGCCAGTGAAAAAGTCGATGTCATCGAAAGATTGTGGAGATAGGTACTCACCAAACACAATCCAATTGGCCTTGGATTTAGCGAGTTGAGAAGCGAAACGAGTCTCGGGGAGTCGAGTTAATAATGTCGTATGCCTTTTTATCGGCAGATATTTCTGAGCGTCCATGTGTATGATTCCTAATTAACTATGCTAAACGTTAACCTATTGCAATTTGAAAACGCAAGTCTCAATATGTCTTAATCATAACATTTGTTTATTTCAGGCTTCGTGAAACATGAATGAATCATTGTTCTCAATACGTAACGCTTTACGAATGCTAGCCCTCATTTTGTTGGCTACCATGTTCGTTGTAACGATTAAAAATACGGTCGTGATCAGTAAAGGTAACGAGAAGATCCAAGCAAAACAGTTGGAAACTCTTACCAAGCTGCTTATCTCTCAGGCATCACTTTCAGCCAGCAAGATGATCACGCAACAAGACCAAGAGCGATTGCTTGATCTGACTAACCAGCTATCTCAAGACCGACTGGTGTTCGATACCACCATCTATGATGCAGAGGGTATTCGACTGGCTTCGAGCGAAAAAGCCCTCTCGGTACGTGAGGTTCTTGGCTTAGATACACCACTTTCAACAGCAAGTATCGGCAGACAACAGTTAGTTGAACCTATTTATTCTCCAGAGAAAACGATCATCGGCTTTATTCGAGTGACTTTTGAAACCGGTAAGATGACGGCGATTTCTGATCACCACTACCGCAAAAGTGATCGCTACATGATCGGTATGGTGTTGATGGGGTTTGTGAGTGGCGTGTTGTTCATCATGCTGATTCGCAGAAGACCAACTAAGTCTGGTGAGAACTTACTATTGAAAAATGTAAGCTCATAAACACACTAGGCTGACAATAAATACTAGACTCAGAATAAGTACAGCAATCCAATAAAAAGCCCCGACGCTCAGGCAGCAACGGGGCTTTTTGTTATCTGTTAACTTATCAAGCTAAGACAAATCAAGATTATTCTTGGTCACCAAGCAACACTGAGTCTAGTGCGATAACCATCATGTCGTTGAAAGTCGTTTGACGTTCATCTGATGTCGTTTGCTCACCAGTCTTGATGTGGTCAGAAACAGTACAGATCGTTAGAGCTTTTGCGCCGTATTCAGCACATACACCATAGATGCCAGCCGCTTCCATCTCTACGCCAACAATGCCGTATTTGTCCATTACTTCGAACATCTCTGGATCTGGCGTGTAGAACAGCTCAGCCGAGAACAGGTTACCGACTTTTACGCCGACACCGAGAGCTTTGGCTGCATCTTCTGCCGCGCGCACCATTTTGTAATCCGCAATCGCCGCAAAGTCATGATCTTTAAAGCGAATACGGTTCACTTTAGAGTCAGTACATGCGCCCATGCCGATCACCACATCACGCACTTTGATATCTTCGCTCACTGCACCACAACTACCTACACGAATGATCTTCTTCACACCAAAGTCTTTGATCAGCTCAGTCGCGTAAATAGAACAAGATGGAATGCCCATACCGTGTCCCATTACCGAAACCTTACGACCTTTGTAAGTACCGGTGTAACCAAACATGTTGCGAACGTCGCACACTTGAACCACTTCTTCTAAGAAGGTTTCAGCGATGTATTTAGCACGTAGCGGGTCACCTGGCATTAAAACTACGTCAGCGAAATCACCCATTTCAGCATTAATATGTGGAGTAGCCATTGAAAATATCCTTAATCTCAAAACAAAAAAAGAAGAGAGAGGTTTCCCTCTCTCTTCGTTAACTATTATAGAAAGCTTGTACCGTGTCCCATTGGCGATGTACCAAAGTATGACGCTAAGCTTTGACCGATATCAGCGAACGTATCGCGACGGCCTAAAGAACCGGCTGGAACCTTCTGACCGTAAACAATCACAGGGATGTGCTCACGAGTATGGTCTGTACCTGGCCATGTCGGATCACAACCGTGGTCAGCCGTTAGGATAAGCACATCATCTTCTTTCATCATATCGATGATTTCATTGATGCGACCATCGAAGTACTCAAGTGCCGCTGCATAACCAGCAACATCACGGCGGTGGCCGTAAGCTGAGTCGAAATCAACGAAGTTAGTGAACACGATAGTGTTGTCGCCTGCTTCATTGATCGCTTCTTTGGTTGCTTCAAATAGCGCAGGAATACCTGTTGCTTTGGTTTTCTGAGTGATGCCACAACCCGCGTAGATATCAGAGATCTTGCCGATTGAGTGAACGTTACCGCCCTTCTCATCAACCAACTTCTGAAGAATGGTGGCTGCAGGTGGCTCAACAGAAAGATCACGACGGTTACCAGTACGTTCGAATTGACCTTTACCTGGGCCAATGAACGGACGAGCGATAACACGACCAATGTTGTAGTCTTCTAGCTCTTCACGAGCAATCTGACAAAGGTCTAATAGGTTTTGCAGGCCGAATGTCTCTTCGTGACAAGCGATCTGGAAAACAGAATCTGCAGAAGTATAGAAGATAGGCAAGCCAGTCTTCATATGCTCTTCACCTAGGTTATCTAGGATTTCCGTACCAGATGAGTGGCAGTTACCCAAGAAACCAGACAGGCCTGCACGCTCAAGGATGCGGTCAGTCAGTTCTTTTGGGAAGCTGTTCTCTTTGTCGGTGAAGTAGCCCCAGTCAAACAGTACAGGAACACCTGCGATTTCCCAGTGACCTGATGGCGTGTCTTTACCAGAAGACAGCTCAGCAGCGTGACCGTAAGCGCCAATGATCTCAGCGTCTGCGTCCATACCAGGAGCAAAGCGACCTGTCGACTCTTTGTGAGCCATCGCTAAACCTAGCTTAGACAGGTTTGGCAGCGTTAGTGGACCTTTACGATCCGCGTTGTCTGCAAGGCCTTGATCACAATGGTCAGCAATGTGACCCATTGTATCCGAACCTACATCGCCGAATGTGTCAGCATCCGCTGTTTCACCGATACCGAATGAATCTAAAACTAAAATAAATGCTCTTTTCATTTTCTTCACCAACTTATTGCTCTTTGCACCAGAACTCTGTTTATCGGTATACACGAGGTATACCGATACCTGTTATTTACACGTCTTCAGAACGAATCTGACGGTAAACATCTGGCGTTGCTGTATATTCTCCGCCCACAGTGATTGCATTTTGTAATGCTGTTGCAGCTTCTTGCCACTGTTGTTCGTTGCGAGCATGAATCATTGCTAATGGCTTATCTTCACTTGCTACTTCACCTAGGCGAATGAAGTGATCAAAACCGACGGCGTAATCAATGCTGTCAGTTGCTACGCGACGACCACCGCCCATACCAACCACAGCCATACCAATTGCACGAGTATCCATTGCTGATACCACACCGCTTTCTAGCGCGTACACTGGCTTAATAATGTCTGCTTTTTCTAGGTAGTTATCGTAGTTCGTTACGAAATCAGCTGGACCACCAAGACCCGCTACCATCTTACCAAAGCACTCTGCTGCTTTACCGTTATCCAGTACTGCCATCAGTTTTTCGCGCGCTTCGTCTGAATCTTTAGCTAGGTTACCCAGCACCAACATTTCAGCACACGATGCTAGCGTGATCTCTAACAAGCGTGGATTACGGTATTCGCCTGTTAAGAATTGAACCGCTTCACGAACTTCTACTGCGTTACCCGCTGAAGAAGCCAGTACTTGGTTCATGTCCGTTAGGATTGCTGTTGTTTTCGTACCCGCACCGTTTGCTACTGCAACGATAGACTTCGCTAGCTCTTCAGATGCTTCATAAGTCGGCATGAATGCGCCTGAACCTACTTTTACGTCCATAACTAGAGAATCAAGGCCAGCGGCCAGTTTCTTAGATAGGATTGAAGCCGTGATTAGCGAGATATTATCGACTGTTGCTGTGATATCGCGAGTCGCGTAAACACGCTTATCAGCAGGTGCTAGATCGCCTGTTTGACCGATGATCGCTACACCAGCATCTTTCGTTACTGCACCGAACACATCATTGGTTGGTGTAATGTTGTAGCCAGGGATAGATTCAAGCTTGTCTAGCGTACCGCCAGTGTGGCCTAAACCACGACCAGAGATCATTGGAACGAAACCGCCACATGCTGCCACCATAGGGCCAAGCATCAGAGAAGTTACGTCACCAACACCACCAGTAGAGTGTTTATCAACGATTGGGCCATCAAAGTTCATGTGGCTCCAGTCAATCACCATGCCTGAGTCACGCATTGCACACGTTAGTGCGATACGCTCTGGCATTGTCATTTCATTAAAGAAGATAGCCATTGCGAATGCTGCAATTTGGCCTTCAGAAACCGTGTTCTTAGCTACGCCTTGAATGAAGAAGTTAATCTCTTCAGCTGTTAGGACTTCACCGTCACGTTTTCTGCGAATAATTTCTTGAGGTAGATACATTAGTGCCTCCCAAACTCTAGTGAGTATGGTTTGTAGGGAAAGAGGTAATGTGGAGTGACTTAACGCCACTCCATCAAACAGACTAAATCTTGTTACACCCGATTGGGATATTAGTATGCTGCTGGATCAGCAGTCTGGTCTGTCACTTCTAATGTATTAAGAAGGTTAGTTAGTAGGCTTGAAGCACCAAAACGGTAGTGCATGTTGTCTGCCCACTCAGCGCCTAATAGCTCATCAGCCATTGCTAGGTATAGTGCTGCATCTTCAGCAGTACGTACGCCACCAGCTGGTTTGAAACCAACTGTTTTAGCAACGCCCATGTCACGAATAACTTCAAGCATCATGCGCGCGTACTCTGGAGTCGCGTTTACTGGCACTTTACCTGTTGAAGTTTTGATGAAGTCTGCACCTGCTTCGATACAGATTTGAGAAGCTTTCTTGATCAGTGCTTCTTCTTTCAGTTCACCTGTTTCGATGATCACTTTAAGCGTGATGTCACCACAAGCTGCTTTACACTGTTTAACTAGCTCAAAGCCAACTTCTTCGTTGCCAGCAATAAGAGCACGGTATGGGAATACTACGTCAACTTCGTCTGCGCCGTACGCTACCGCTGCTTTTGTTTCTGCAACAGCAATTTCGATGTCGTCATTACCATGAGGGAAGTTAGTTACAGTCGCAATGCGTACTTCTGGAGTACCTTGCTCACGCAACGCTTTCTTAGCTGCTGGGATAAAGCGAGGGTAAATACAGATTGCAGCGGTGTTGCCTACTGCAGTCTTCGCGTCATGACAAAGCGCCACTACTTTTTCTGTAGTGTCATCGTCATTTAGCGTAGTTAGGTCCATAAGTTTAAGTGCACGTAGAGCTGCTGCTTTTAAATCGCTCATTTCTATCTCCGATCAATATATTCAAATAGTTAACTACTTCGCCCTCCATCCAGTATAGATGGATATTTTAGTAATGCTCAGTAGCCACAAATGAACGGACTTGGTTCCCTGAAGACTTGATAACTTTCGCTACCAATTGCAATCCTTGTCACCGCACAGTACCAGTTTGGTCTATGGCACAACAAATCAGTCATGTTGTGTCTAACATCTATAGCGTATCGCTAATTTTGGCTTAATCCCAGAAGAATAACGTTCGAGTTGATTTCGAGGTTACTTTCTTGCCAACAGAGACATCCTATCCCTTTAGCTTATACATTATAGGTATCCATCAATAAATTGTAGTGCTCCTTAGAACGCAAACGGTTTGTATCTCAAAAAAACATTCTAGACCCATTATCGACTTCAAGCTGATGCTTATGCTCATCTCAAAGAATCACTAGACCTAAAAACAAAAAAGCCCCGCAGCAATTTCTTGCTACGGGGCGATATTATTATGGCGTCTATATATCGATTTCTAACTAATTAGAAAGACAGGAAGAAGCCAGCAATTGTTGCTGCCATCAGGTTAGATAGAGTACCAGCAATTACCGCTTTAACACCCATACGTGCGATGTCGTGGCGACGGCTTGGTGCAATACCACCTAGACCACCTAGAAGAATCGCAATTGAAGAAAGGTTTGCGAAACCACATAGTGCGAATGCGATGATAGCTTGAGTCTTCTCAGACATCACTTGACCAGTTGCTGCAACAACTTGAGCGTTTTCACCAACGTATGGTACGAAGTTTAGGTATGCAACGAATTCGTTAACAACTGTCTTCTGACCAATGAAAGAACCAGCGATAGTTGCTTCTTCCCATGGAACACCAATGATGAATGCTAGCGGTGCGAAGATCCAACCTAGAAGAAGTTCTAGAGTTAGGTTTTCCATACCGAACCAACCACCGATGCCACCTAGGATACCGTTGATTAGAGCAATTAGACCGATGAATGCTAGTAGCATTGCACCAACGTTAAGTGCTAGTTGTAGACCAACTGATGCGCCACCTGCTGCTGCGTCGATAACGTTAGCTGGTTTGTCATCGCCACCGTCCATTTCGTCAGCGATGTTGTCGTCTGGCGTATCTGTTTCAGGCTTGATGATTTTAGCGAATAGTAGACCACCAGGTGCTGCCATGAATGATGCTGCAACTAGGTACTCTAGAGGTACACCCATAGATGCGTAACCTGCTAGTACACCACCAGCTACAGAAGCCAAACCACCACACATTACTGCGAATAGTTCAGAGTTAGTCATTTTAGGAACAAATGGACGAACAACTAGAGGTGCTTCAGTTTGACCAACGAAGATGTTTGCTGCTGCAGACATAGACTCGGCGCGAGAAGTACCTAGAGCTTTCTGAAGACCACCACCAAGAACTTTGATTACAATTTGCATAACACCAATGTAGTAAAGTACAGAGATAAGTGCAGAGAAGAAAATCAGAGTTGGTAGTACTTGGAAAGCAAAGATGAAACCGATACCGTCAACTGAAAAGTTAACTAGGCTGCCGAATAGGAAACCAGTACCGTCTTTACCGTAGTCGATCACGTTTGCTACACCAGCAGAGAAACCTGCAAGTAGATCACGACCCCAAGGGATGTAAAGTACGAATGCACCAAGTGCGAATTGGATAGCGAAAGCGCCACCCACTGTTCTTAGATTAATAGCTTTGCGGTTGTCAGATAGTAGTACTGCGATTGCGATCAGTGCAACCATTCCGACTAGGCTCATAAACAGGCTCATAGTTTATGACTTCCTTATTAGTTATTTATTGGCGTGTTACAAAATGGGGCTATAAAGCGGAGGCAATTATACTCATGCGACCACTAATAAAGTAATGCCGTCCTCACACTTTCGTAGAAGATTCATGTACCATTCACACGCAAATGTGACCCAAATCACAAGCTCAGTGCAATTTACGCAAACGATAAACAAAAACCTTCGATTTTATTCACATATACCGAATGCGCGATGGCTATTTTGCCAAATTTGCGCTGCAATCGATTGCTTTGGCTCTTTTCTAAGCAAAAAAAGTTCATTTAAGATCGTAACTAAATATTTGGAATGATTAACATTTCCTTGGTTTCCATACATGGGCATGTCCGGAGCATCCGTTTCCAATACCAGACATTCAAGGGGCAATTTTGCGATGGTTGTGCGTGTTTTTTGCGCTCTTGGGTAAGTTATCGTTCCACCGACGCCAATATAGAAACCGAGCTTGATCCACGCCAAAGCTTGCTGTTCACTCCCAGAAAAACCGTGAATCACACCACCTAAGGTGAACTTATGCTGCTTTATTAGCTCGATAAGTCGGTTGTAAGACTTCCTCTCATGGATGATTAAAGGCAGGTCAAACTCCTTCGCAAGCTCCATTTGTTGGATGAAAAAGCGCTCTTGTTTCTCTCGTTCAACGTCCACAAAAAAGTCGAGCCCGCACTCACCTATCGCGACACATTGGCTGTTTTTTGAAGCGAGTAATTGGCGAAGTTCCGAAAATTGTTCGTCATTGGCCGGTTCTAAAAAGTAAGGATGGAAGCCTAATGCATAGTAAATATTGGGGTGAGATTGAGCGATTTCATCGAGCTTCCTCCAGTTACGTTGGCCGATAGAAGGGATGATTAACTTCTCGACTTGCGCTTGTTTCGCTTCTTTAAGATAGCCATCAATAGTTTGATCAGGTGTAAAACCTTGCTCAAACGCCTCAAAATCCGCGTGGCAATGAGTATCAAACAGCGGAAAGTCACTTATTTGCTGTGTCATCTTCCCTACTCTCTGTTTGTTTCCCTTGAGGATCACGGCGATAAGCAACACAACTGCGCTTGTTCTCAGGCGTTAACCCAAGCTCTTCACACCACTTATCGTATCTTTTAACCCAAGTTTTTATCCAACCCAACATAACTGCCTCTAACCTCAGCCTTTAAACCTCAAATAAAACGCATTAAAAAACGCCTATTGCAGAACAATAGACGTTTTTGTTTAACTCTAATAGATCGCGGAGAAATTAGTGCTCGCGCGTCGCTCGGAATTGAACTTCAGGGAAACGTTCAGAAGCTAGGTTCAAGTTCACCATAGTTGGTGCGATGTAAGACAGGTTGTCACCGCCATCTAGCGCTAGGTTAGATTGGTTCTTACGTTTGAACTCTTCCAGTTTCTTAGCGTCGTCACACTCAACCCAGCGAGCTGTTGCAACGTTAACACCTTCGTAGATAGCTTCTACGTTGTATTCCGCTTTCAAGCGCGCTACAACCACGTCGAACTGAAGTACACCAACCGCACCAACGATCAGATCGTTGTTCTGCATAGGACGGAATACTTGTACTGCGCCCTCTTCTGAAAGCTGAACTAATCCTTTTAGAAGTTGCTTCTGCTTCAGTGGATCGCGTAGACGGATACGACGGAATAGCTCAGGTGCGAAGTTAGGAATACCAGCGAACTTAAGGCTCTCACCTTGAGTAAAGGTATCACCAATCTGGATAGTACCGTGGTTATGTAGACCGATAATATCACCCGCGTATGCTTTTTCAGCACGTGCACGGTCACCCGCCATAAAGGTTACCGCATCAGAGATACTTACACTCTTGCCTGTACGAACATGGTTCATCTTCATACCTTGGTTGTAAGTACCCGAAACGATACGCATGAATGCGATACGGTCACGGTGTTTAGGGTCCATGTTTGCTTGGATCTTGAAGACGAAACCAGAGAATTTCTCTTCTGTCGCTTCTACATCACGCTCATTCGCTTGGCGCGTTTGAGGTGCAGGAGCCCACTTCGTTAGACCATCAAGCATGTGGTCCACACCAAAGTTACCCAATGCAGTACCGAAGTAAACCGGCGTTAGCTCACCAGCAAGGAACAGTTCGTGATCAAACTCCGGACAAGCACCAATAACAAGCTCTAGTTCTTCACGTACGCTTTCCGCAAGATCAGCACCTACCGCTTCATCTAGCTCAGGGTTGTCCAAACCTTTAATGATGCGAACTTCTTGAATCTCATGACCGTGGCCAGATTCGTACAAGATCGTTTCGTCACGGTGAATATGGTAAACACCTTTAAACTCTTTACCACAACCGATTGGCCATGAGATTGGAGCACAGGCCATACCTAGCTCGCTTTCCACTTCATCAAGCACTTCCATCGGGTCACGAACATCACGGTCAAGTTTGTTCATAAACGTTACGATTGGAGTATCACGAAGACGTGTTACTTCCATCAGCTTACGAGTACGGTCTTCGACACCTTTAGCAGCATCGATAACCATCAAACAAGAATCAACCGCTGTTAGCGTACGGTACGTATCTTCCGAGAAATCTTCGTGTCCTGGAGTATCGAGTAGGTTTACTAGGCAATCATTGTATGGGAATTGCATTACCGACGTAGTTACCGAGATACCACGTTCTTTTTCCATCTCCATCCAGTCAGATTTAGCGTGCTGGTTAGAGCCACGGCCTTTTACGGTACCCGCTTTTTGAATCGCGTTTCCGAATAAAAGAACTTTTTCAGTAATCGTGGTTTTACCCGCATCCGGGTGAGAGATAATCGCAAACGTTCTACGTTTGCTCACTTCTTGTTGGAAAGACATAGTCGCCCTTTGCTGATCTAAAGCGTAAAAAGGGCAAGTAGATAATACTTGCCCTTGAATTCTGTGTGCGGATTATACAGAAAGCGTATCACTTTCTAAAGGGTCAGTTTACACCCTATTTTTTGGCTAATTTTGTGATTAGCTATCTAGTTAGCGAAAAGACGTAACATGACTAGCTAAAAGACATAAAAAGATAGCTCATAATGATGGCATCTTCGTTGCCTTGTTTAGTTGGATAGTAATTACGACGGCGATCAACTTCGTTGAAGCCTGCCTTTTCGTAAAGATTAAACGCGTTCACATTACTTTCGCGAACTTCCAGCCAAGCACTTTCCGCGTCAGCTTGCTCACACATATCAAGGAAATGTTCCGTTAACGCTTTTCCATACCCTTTGCCTTGCTGGCTTGGGTCTACCGCGATATTAAGCAATGTGACTTCGCCAACGATGTTTTGCGCGAAGAAATAGCCCACCACTTGTCCATCAACTTCAAGGACATGATGACAAGCGCCTCGGCTATCAAGATCTCGGATCATATTTTCAGACCAAGGGTGAGAATGCGCGGCCTGCTCTATCTTCCAAATGGCGTCTAGGTGTTGTTGTGAAGTCGGTAAAAATTGATTAGTCATAAGCACAAATTTGTTGCCATAAGTCGCGGCGGTGTTGGTTGTTACCGTTAATGTCAGACAGTAATGGCGATTGAAGTGTTTTAGCCTTCAGCTCTTGAGCCGACTCACAACCAGCAAACCATATCCACTCAACCGAACCTAAATCCACAGTAGACAAGTGTTGCGGTTGAAGGTGTAAAGCCTGAGATAAGTCGAGCTTGATACTTTTGAGTACTCGCTCAAACATCACGGCGAGATCTTCCTGAGGTTTTTCAGGCGAAACCAACAGTAACTTGCAATCGCTCGAGAGCGGAGTCAATTCAGATTCATAACCTGCTAAATGCTCTGGGTGACTTAGTTCCCATTGGCTAATGCCCATCTCATGTAGGTATTGCGCGTGTGTTTGTGACATATCTAGCTGTAGTAACCTTAAGTTTATTGGAGCCAAAGTTTATTGGAGCCAAAGTTTATTGAAACCAGAAGTTTGTTAGAACTAGTTTTGTGAAAGCTGCCTCTATTGAAAGAGCGCTTATTAGAGCAGGGCTGATACTAACAAAAAATAAAGGAGCATCAAGCTCCTTTATTTAGACTAAATCAGTTTGTATCTTGTTGCGTGATAAATCAGCTTATAAGTCGTTGAACTCAGGACTGTAAGCAATCTCACCAGAATGCCCTGCAAGCGCACCTTCAACTAACTCGATAGCTTGGAAAGCTCCTTCAGGTACATCCCAAGTGCAGCTCAAACCAAATTCACTCGCAGCCTTGAAACCAAAGCGACCGTAATAGGCAGGATCACCAAGCACGACACAGGCTGGGTAACCAAAATCAACCAAAGTAGAGAAAGCATCTTCAACCAGTGATTTAGCAATGCCTTGGTTGCGGAACTCTTCTTTCACAGCAAGTGGTGCAAGCCCCTGCCAGTTGTGATCGTCACCTTTAAGGGTAATTGGGCTAAACATCAGGTGACCAACCACCTCGCCTTCATCAGAACAAGCCACCAGCGATAGCGTTAAATGGCTATTCTCACGCAAGCTCATAACCAAGTTAGCTTCTGCATCTGTTTCAAAAACAGATTTCAATAAACGATCAATGACAAGTATATCTGCCGGTGCTTCAGTTCGAATAAGCATTCATTACCTCACTTTGTGTATCTGGGGATTGTACTCCCTTCTGCACAAAATCAGCTAATTGATTTAACAAAGTTTTCATAGGAGTCGGCAATAAGTCCAAATCTACGCTATCCATCAAGTTTTTAACTTCTAAACCGAGCTCGGTATCGCCTTCAATAGACAGTCTACGTTGGAAGAAAAGCGTATCTGGGTCTTCTTTACGCCCCGCAATCAACACAAGATCGTTAAGATTGCCGCTAAAGCTTACATCTTCAACCACCTCTTTATCAGCTACAACCAGTTGCTCATTTTTGTAGCTAATACACCAACTTAACCCCATGTCTTTTATTGAGACTTTCAGCCATTTGTCTTCTAAAAACTCAAAGTCACCGTCCTCTAAAGCTTCCTTGAATACATTCTTAAGCGCCTCCAATAAGGCTCTTTTTTGTACTGTTTTAGGCAATAACTGGACTGGAGATCGCAAAATTGATGCGGCATTTTGAACTAGTTGAGTGCGAATCTTGTTTATCACGTGACTTATCCGTAACTTTGTCAATAATATGGAATGCATCATAGATGATGTTGAGATCTCAGTTACTGTTATGTATCAAATTAACTTCTGTTTGATACTCGACCTTTAATATCCTGAAAATCACAGTTATAGTAACTCAGGTAATGAGAATTACAGCGGATCGCTGCACTCACAGGTAAATATCGATAGCCACACAAAAAGTAATAAATATTTATCGATAGTGAATATTCAAGCTCTTGGAGAATTGGTAGTACTTTGATGCCTCCCCAACAACTACAACATTGGTTTACCCAGCTAACTGCAAATAGTCCGTTCTTTTTTGCAGTACTTGATGCTCAACATAACTATTTTATGGTGAATGAGCGTTACTGCGATATTGCTGGTTTGAGTCAAACAGAGCTTGCAGGCATGAATGATCGCCAAACATTGGGCGAACAGTTCTACCAACATCTCAAGCCTTACTATGAGCGTGCATTCAGTGGCGAAACGATTGAGGCCGAAGTCACCCTCAACGAAACAGACCTCGATACCAGCCTTCATTTCAGCCTATCTCCGCTTACCAATGGCAACAAAACCGACTACATCGTCTTTCACGCCTTCGACACATCAGAAAACCAAGTACTTGTCCGTTCTTTAGAAGAATCCGAAGCCAAATTCCACAAACTATCTCAACTACTCCCTGACGGATTACTGCTCGTTGAAAGTGACTATATCTTGTCATCCAACCCAGCGGCAGCGCGCCTGCTTGGCTTTAACTCAACCACAGAGTTAATTGGCGAACAGCTGGGACGCCTATTTATCGATGAACAAACCAAAACAGTCTTCAATAATAACCTCAGCTCTATTATTTCTGAGTCTGGTTTGGTTTGCTTAACGGGTGCGCGATGCGGCTTTGAACGTAAGGTCCAGCTCAACATCGACTCCACCACCGTTCTTGGAAGCAACACTCAGCTGGTGCTTATTCAAGACGCACAAGAAACCGCAAAACAATACACACCAGCAAACAGTGAAGATGCCTACATAGATGCACTGACCAAACTCTACAATCGAGTTGGGTTTACTAAGCGTCTTGAGCAGTTCATTCACAACGATACGCCGGTGGTGATGCTCTACTTAGACATTGATAACTTTAAAAATATCAATGACTCACTTGGTCATCACATCGGTGACAAGGTGATTAAAGAGGTCGCTTCGCGTCTTAAACGCTTACTGCCTCGTAAGGCCGTGATTGGACATTTAGGCGGGGATGAGTTTGGTATTATCCTTCCAGAACCTGAACATCAGCGAACACCTGAAATGCTCGCTGAAAAGATCATTTCCCTGATCAATCAACCCTTCGATCTTCACCACTTTAGCAAGCGCTTAGCCTGCTCTATTGGTAGTGTGAGCTTTCCTCAAGATGGTACTGATGCTCGTATCTTGCTGCAAAATGCAGACACAGCAATGTATGAAGCGAAAGATCGTGGTCGTAATCGTCTGATCAAGTTCAACGAACAGATGAATAAAGAAGCGCGTATGCGACTGTGGCTTGAGATAGAGCTCCAAAAAGCACTGCAACAAAATGGACTTGAGGTTTGGTATCAACCGAAAGTGAATGCCCGTGATTTCACCATCAACGGCGCTGAAGCTCTGGTACGTTGGAAGCATCCTGTCGAAGGTTATATCAGTCCGGCCGCGTTCATTCCTGTGGCGGAACGAGCAGGGCTTATTGAACAACTTGGCCGAGTGGTAATGCGTGAAGTATTTGCTACGGTTAAGCGCTGGAAGATGCAAGGTATCCTTCCAGGTCGAGTGGCTATCAACCTTTCACCAGAACAGTTTGGTAACCCGAAACTGATTGATTACATGGAAAAGCTACTGCGTTCGACCGAGCTTGATCCAAGTGCGATTACGTTCGAGCTAACGGAAAGTGCGGTGATGAGTGATAGTGAACACACACTCCAAATGCTTAACGCCATCAAGAAACTTGGCTTTGCTCTCTCCATTGATGATTTTGGTACAGGTTACTCTTCACTGTCTTACCTTGCTCGCTTCCCAATTGATGAGCTTAAGATAGACCGTGCTTTCATCTCTGATATCGATACCCTACCAAAGCAAATCACCGTAATTGAAAACATCATCAACCTAGGTAAATCTCTCGATTTGACCGTGGTTGCTGAAGGTGTCGAAACCAGTGAGCAAGCAACTCTGCTATCGAACCTCAACTGTAGTTCGATTCAAGGCTTCCACTTCTACCGTCCGCAACCAAAACAAGATGTCGAAGAGTTGTTTGCCCAAAACCGCCGTCATAAGAACTAATCAAGTACCTCATATTTAAACCAAGCCAACATGTAAAACGGTCACTCGTCAGTACCTCAAACGGAGTAAAAGCAGATTTATCCATCTAAACCTGCCTTACATCAATTCCGTCATTCACAATTCTTCATAAAATGCTCGCTTCAACTTAATTCTACTGGTAGTGAGCAAATGGAACTCTTATGCCCAGCGGGTAACTTACCTGCTTTGAAAACCGCTATTGATTGTGGTGCGGATGCTGTCTATATCGGATTCAAAGACGATACCAATGCCCGACACTTTGCAGGCCTAAACTTTGCGGGTAAAAAGCTCGATCGTGCTGTGCAGTATGTGCATGACCACAACAAGAAAATTCATGTTGCCCTAAATACGTTTGCTCACCCAAATGGCTTCGACCGTTGGACTAATGCCGTAGACAACGCCGCTGCTCTGGGTGTTGATGCGCTGATCATCGCAGACATCGCGGTGCTTGAGTACGCAGCAAATAAGTATCCAGATCTCGAACTGCACCTATCAGTGCAAGCATCTGCGACCAATGCGGCGGCTATCGACTTCTACCATAAAAACTTCAACGTTAAGCGTGTCGTACTACCGCGTGTGTTGTCGATTCATCAGGTCAAACAGCTTTCTCGTAACATCACTTCTGACGTTGACCTTGAAGTATTCGCTTTTGGTAGCTTGTGCATCATGGCAGAAGGCCGTTGCTACCTCTCTTCATACATGACAGGCGAATCACCAAATACTGTTGGTGCTTGTTCTCCGGCGAAATACGTTCGCTGGCAAGAAACAGAAACTGGCCTCGAATCTCGCTTGAACGAAATCCTTATCGATAAATATGAAGCAGGTGAAAACGCAGGTTACCCAACGCTGTGTAAAGGCCGCTTTGAAGCAGATATCGATGGTGAACGTAAGCGCTATCACGCACTTGAAGAGCCAACCAGCCTCAACACGCTATCCATGTTGCCTGAGCTTTTCGCGGCGAACGTTGCCTCAGTGAAGATTGAAGGTCGCCAACGCAGCCCGGCTTATGTTGAACAAGTCACTCGTACGTGGCGTGCAGCTATCGATCGCTACTTAGTGAACCCAGAACAATACCAAGTGGAACAAGCTTGGAATGCGACACTGGCGAATGTATCTGAAGGTACACAAACCACGCTTGGCGCTTATCACCGTAAATGGCAATAGAGCCAAATGGAGAACTCAATGAAATACGCATTAGGCCCTCTACTTTATTTTTGGCCAAAACAAGACGTTGAAAGCTTCTATGAGCAAGCGAAATCAAGCTCAGCCGATATCATCTACCTAGGTGAAGCGGTGTGTTCAAAGCGTCGTGAGATGAAAGCGAAACACTGGATGGACATTGCTAAAGAGCTGTCGGCTTCAGGTAAGCAAGTCGTACTTTCCACCATGGCATTGCTAGAAGCACCAAGCGAAGTCAACATCATGAAGAAGTACATCGATAACGGTGACTTTGCGATCGAAGCCAATGATGTGTCTGCTATTCAACTGGCCAGCGAAAGCAAAGTACCTTTCGTGGTTGGCCCGGCAGTAAACACCTACAACGCACGCACCCTGAACCTGTTCTTGAAACAAGGTATGACGCGTTGGTGTATGCCGGTTGAGCTTTCTCGCGAATGGCTAAGCAACGTAATGACCCAGTGCGAAGAGCTAAATATTCGTAACAAGTTCGAAGTTGAAGTGTTTAGCCACGGCTACCTGCCGCTTGCTTACTCAGCACGCTGCTTTACCGCTCGCGCTGAAAACAAAGCTAAAGACGATTGCGAAACCTGCTGTATCAAGTACCCAACAGGGCTACAAGTAGAAAGCCAAGAGGGCCAATCAGTCTTCAACCTTAACGGTATTCAGACGCAATCAGGCTACTGCTACAACCTAGTCAACGATTTGCCAAATATGCACGACTTGGTTGATGTGGTTCGTTTAAGCCCACTCGGCATCGATACCTTCTCTGAAATCAATAACTTCAGAGCGAACGAGCAAGGTCAAAAACCGATGAAGATTGAAAGCCGCCAATGTAATGGTTACTGGCATCAGCTTGCAGGTTTAGACGTTAAGAACATCTAGTTCCTCGCATTGGACTAACCAGCAACAGATACAAAAAAGGTCTAGCGTTCGCTAGACCTTTTTAATGCGACTTAAGAAACACGGCCTATGCCGTCGCTGTTTCCATCGGTGAGGCATCGAGCTTCTTTATATCTTTGTAGAGCATCACCATCACCACCACACTTAGCGCGATGTTAGACAGTGGGTACGCAATCCAGATCCCCGGCACACCATACAACTTAGGCATAATGTACAAGAACGGTAGTTGGATAAGCATATTACCTATAGTCACAAACATCGCCTTGCTGCCCTTGTTCACCGCTTGATAGTAAGCAGCTGCGACTACCAAGAAGCCATCCAGCGCCAGTGCAAACATGTGAAGGCGAATACCCAACACGGTGTACTCAACCAACTGAGGTTCGTCTGAGTTAAATACTGATACAAACTCACGTGGGAACGCATTGAGAAGCAGCACGAACGCCACACCAATCAATACCGAACTCATCATCGCAATCTTAAGTAGCTTGCGGATGTTTGCTTGGTTACGCGCACCATGGTTGTAGCTCACCAATGGTTGCATGCCGTTGGCGATACCTTCAGCCGTGAGATAATAAACCGTCACGATGTAGCCCAAAATCGCGTAAGCACCGATCATCAACTGGTCGCCATATTGAGAGAACAACGCATTGTGCAACGCCACCATCATCGAACCATAAGCGTACATAAAGAAGCTTGATGTACCAATGGCGAAGATTTGTGGAATCACATCCAGCTTCAATCTCAACTCATTCCAACGTAAACGTAGGTTTGCTCGACGCGAGAAGAAGTAAGCCAAGCCGAGAGCCGTTACTACAAACTGGGCAATCGCTGTTGCTAATGCTGCACCCATCAACTCCCAGCCATAGAGAGCGATAAACAGGTAATCGAGCACGATATTAATCACCGCACCAACGATCATCAGTATCGTCGCTAAGTTCGGACTGTCATCGTTACGCAGTAGAAACGGCATCGCGATCGAACCTAGCGTGAAGACACTAGCACCAATCAGAATGTGTAAGTACTGCAGACCAAGTTCATACACTCGCCCTTCAGCGCCCTGCCAAAGCAAGAAGTTATCAGCAAACAAGAACAGCAATGCAGAGACAATAGGCGTTATCGCTAACAACAAGGTTAAGCCCGTTGCTAAGATCTGCTTAGCGCCTTGAGTATCTTTTTCACCTTGGCGAATCGAGACAAGCGCACCTGTGCCCACACCCACCAACATACCAATACCAAGAATCGAACCAATCACAGGCCACGCAACATTGATACCTGCAAGTCCATCAGCCCCCACATAGCGGCCAATGAAGATGCCATCCACCACTTGGTACAGGCCATTAACCAACATGGCCGCCACGGTAGGGATTGTGTATCGCCAAAATTGACGACTAATTGAGTTACTCATTTCTTACTCTACTTTCATTTGTGAGTCGCATATCAACAAGATATGACTCGAAAAATTAGTTAACAAGGCTAACTAAATATCTAAATTATTTACTTTAAAGCTTTATTTAATAATAGGTTTAACTGCTGAGATTCTTGCTCAGACAAACGGCTTTCCAGTATCTGTGCCATGACCTGATAGATCTTACTTTCTTCTTCCAAGCCGACTTCCGCTTTGCTGGTCAGTACGACCAACTTAGACCTCGCATCTTCGAGCGAAGCTTTACGCTCAACGAGACCTTTTCTCTCTAACCTTTGAACCATAGTAGTTGCTGAAGGCTTGGTTACTTGCATTTCAATCGCCAGATCTGTCAATCGGATCGGTTCAGGAGAGGCTTGAATGACCTTCAAATAGTCATATTCATTGAAGCTCAATTGGCAAATAGGATCTTCATTTACCTGAGTGCGCCATATCTTAGAGGCGAAGCGCTCAATCTTTTCTAAATTCTGGTTCAGCATACTCACCTAATCAAAGAATAGCATTTAGTTAGCAAGGCTAACTATTTTAGTGTTATTTAAATAAAAAGCAATCAAAACGAGATGAAGATCATAAAAAAGGAGCATAAAAAAACCGCTGACAGACAGCGGCTTTTCGGAATCAAAATGTGTTGCTTACTTAGCGTTGGCTTCTTCTTCGGCCTCAGCCAGCTTAACTTGCGCTAAGTGCTCAGCTTTAAGTGTGGTGAAGATACGGCTTAACTCTAAGAAAGAGTAACGATGTTCTACGTATTCATACACGTTAAAAGAAACCGCTAACTTGTACAAAGAGATAGCATTCGCGTAATCACCATTCATATGGTAACGCTTAGCAAGGTAGAAGTACGTCTCTGTTAGACGCTGCGCAAGTAACGTGTTGTCACGAGTACCGGTTAAGATCGCCTTGAAAGCCTGCTCTTCAGTAATGTCATCAAGCATAATCGCGACTAATACCCAACCCCACTGCTCATCACGGCTCTCGTAACGTTTTTGCAAATCAAGCTTAGCCTGCTCTGGCGTCAGCTCATGCTGAATGATGTACAACCACAGAGCGCGAAACGGATCGCTAGGATCGTCGGCATAGTGCTTCATCATCTCTTCATTGGCTAAGTCGTAACGCTCGCCATAGTAAAGCGCGATAGAGCGGTTCCTTTCTGCGTAAGAGTTTGCAGGATCAAGCTCTAACGTAGAATCAAAAGATTCATAAGCCGCATCAAACTCCCCTACCTGCGTAAAGTAAACACCCAAAAGATTGAAGATATCAGGTTGAGCAGGGTTCAATGAAAGAGATTGGTTGAAGTCGAGACGCGCGAGATCACGCAGGCCAACACTGTCGTAGTAGTTACCACGTTCAAACAGCATCTTAGCTCGAACTTCATCGTTCAAATCTGGGCGCTGTAATAACTGACTAAGACGTGCAATTTGAACTTCTTGCTGAACGCTTGGTTGCAGTGGCACAGCCATCGGTGGATAAACCCAACTTGAGGTGTTATCTGATGTTGTCGCACAACCTGTTAGTACAAGCAGTAAACACATACTCGCGGTTTGAAACCATTTCACAAATAATTACTCCTGTTATGACCGCAATAAAAAAGGGGAGCGATATGCTCCCCTTTATAACATGCTTTGTTGACGATAGGTTAGAAATCACTAAAAAGCGATATCACCATCGACACACTGAGAATTACTCAGCAGCAGGTGCTTCGCCTTCAGCTGGCGTTTCAACTGCTTCTTTCATGCTTAGACGTACACGGCCTTGACGGTCAATTTCAAGAACCTTAACAGGAACTTCTTGACCTTCAGTTAGGTAGTCAGACACTTTCTCAACGCGCTTGTCAGCGATTTGAGAGATGTGTACTAGACCATCTTTACCTGGAAGGATAGTAACGAATGCACCGAAGTCAGCTAGACGAGCAACTTTACCTTGGTAAATGCGGCCAACTTCAACTTCAGCTGTGATCTCTTCGATACGACGGATAGCTTCTTTAGCAGCTGCGCCTTCAGTAGCAGCAATCTTGATTGTGCCATCGTCTTCGATTTCGATTGTAGTACCAGTTTCTTCACAAAGAGCACGGATAACTGCGCCGCCTTTACCGATAACATCTTTGATCTTATCAGAGCTGATTTTCATTGTGTGGATACGTGGAGCGAATTCAGAGATATCTTCACGAGCACCAGAGATAGCTTCATCCATTACAGAAAGGATGTGCTTACGTGCACCTTGCGCTTGGTTAAGTGCAATTTGCATGATCTCTTTAGTGATACCTTCGATCTTGATGTCCATTTGAAGTGCAGTGATACCAGCGTTAGTACCTGCTACTTTAAAGTCCATGTCACCTAGGTGATCTTCGTCGCCAAGGATGTCAGAAAGAACAACGAAATCGTCGCCTTCTTTAACAAGACCCATTGCGATACCCGCAACAGAAGCTTTGATTGGAACACCAGCATCCATAAGAGCTAGAGATGTACCACATACAGAAGCCATTGAAGAAGAACCGTTAGATTCTGTGATTTCCGATACAACACGAACTGTGTATGGGAATTCTTCAACAGAAGGCATTACTGCTTGGATACCACGTTTAGCAAGCTTACCGTGACCAATTTCACGACGCTTAGGAGAACCAACGAAACCAGTTTCACCTACACAGTATGGAGGGAAGTTGTAGTGTAGAAGGAAGTTGTCTTTCTTCTCACCCATCAGGCTGTCGATGATTTGAGCATCACGTTGTGTGCCAAGCGTTGCAGTAACAAGTGCTTGAGTTTCACCACGAGTGAATAGAGAAGAACCGTGTGTACGTGGAAGAACACCAGTACGTACGTCTAGCGCACGAACCATGTCTTTTTCACGGCCATCGATACGTGGGTTGCCAGCGATGATGCGGCTACGTACTACGTTTTTCTCTAGAGAACCAAGCATGCCGCGGATTTCGCGCTCATCTAGGTTTTCGTCTTGTGCAATTAGAGCTTCAACAACGTCGTTCTTGATTACGCCAACTTGCTCGTAACGAGCCATTTTCTCAGTGATCTGGTACGCGTCAGATAGACGAGTTTCAGCAAGTTCAGCAACTTGAGCTTTAAGCTCAGTGTTAACTGCTGGTGCTTCCCAGTTCCAAGATGGAGTTGCAACTTCAGCAGCAAACTCGTTGATTGCTTTGATTACAACTTGTTGTTGGTCGTGACCGTAAACAACAGCTGAAAGCATTTCTTCTTCAGATAGGTTATCTGCTTCAGATTCAACCATAAGTACTGCGCCTTCTGTACCAGACACAACTAGGTCTAGTTTAGAGTTTTCAAGCTCAGTATTTGATGGGTTAAGAACAAGTTCGCCGTCGATGTGACCAACACGTGCAGCACCGATAGGACCATTGAATGGAGCACCAGAGATAGCAAGCGCAGCAGATGTTGCGATCATAGTGATCATGTCTGGGTTTACGTCAGGGTTGATAGAAACAACCGTAGCGATAACTTGAACTTCGTTTTTAAACGCACTTGGGAAAAGTGGACGAATTGGACGGTCAATCAGACGAGCTGTTAGTGTTTCGCCTTCAGATGGACGACCTTCACGCTTGAAGAAACCACCAGGGATTTTACCCGCAGCGTATGTACGCTCTTGGTAGTTTACTGTTAGTGGGAAGAAGTCTTGACCTGCAACTGCTTCTTTCTTAGCAACAACAGAAACGAATACTGAAGTATCGTCCATAGTCGCCATTACAGCAGCAGTAGCTTGACGTGCAATTACGCCCGTTTCTAGAGTAACGGTGTGGTTACCGTACTGGAACGATTTTACAACTGGTTTTTCAAACATTGTATATCCTTAGCTCTAAAGTCAGACTTTAGATTAAGTGAATAATGACTCAAGACATTACCAATCGCGACTAGTGAAAAGGGACTTAGGATGGTGACTCTTTGTATGTGTTCATACGCCGAATTAAGACCAAATCCGCCTTTGAATAGTCGCGACCTATTGGCCGACATCTGTGACTGTAATCTCTTGAGAGGTTGATTGCCAAACGCTGAAAACGCTATAGGCGGGCGTAGTATAAACTATTTTTATTAGGAGATATATTTCCTATCAGAAAAAGCCAGATGATATTCTGAGCATCCAGCCTAGCATTTTCTTACAGGCACAAAAAAAGGAGCATAAATGCTCCTTTTCTTCAAACTGTCTTTGCAGACATCGCTATTAGCGACGTAGGCCTAGACGCTTGATTAGGTCTTGGTAACGAGCAAGGTTTTTGCCTTTCAAGTAATCAAGAAGCTTACGACGGCTAGAAACCATACGTAGTAGACCACGACGGCTGTGGTGATCGTGTTTGTGCGCTTTGAAGTGACCTTGTAGGTGGTTGATAGAAGCAGTAAGTAGTGCTACTTGTACTTCTGGTGAACCTGTGTCGCCTTCAGATTGTGCGTATTCTGCAACGATTGCTGCTTTAGTTTCTGCATTCAGAGACATAATTCTCTCCTGATAAGAGTAAGTTTATATTTGTAGCAGCCAATCTCTGATTCAGCCGCTACGCGAGCCGAGGATTATAGGGAAGTTTGTCAGTTGGTGCAATAACAATCGAACCCATTAAAAACGAAAAAAGCGAACCACCTAAATTAGGCGTTCGCTTTCTATCTTATTTGCTCACTTTTCACGACTCAGCGCTAAGATCCGATGTAAGCGCTACGCTTGTGGCTCTTCATCTCTGAAAACAACCAAACGCTTCGGTGCAACTCGGCCATCTTCAGCAATCTGAGCTACGCCGACAAACAGCTTCTCTTCGCCACTTGTCATACGAACCGTGCCTTCAGTTGGCGCACCAGCAACCTGAACTGGCATACCGTGCTGAACTAGGTCAGTCAGTTCCGCGTTCAGGTTTACTTCTGGTAAGTCTTCAACGGCAGTGTCCATTGGCATCAGCAGTGGATCAAGCAGCTCTTTCGGTGCAATTTCTTGCGCCTGTGCTTGCTCTAGGATCTCGTTTAACTGCTCCAAAGTCACCATACGCTCGTATGGGTACTTTGCGACACCTGTACGACGAAGCATGGTCACGTGAGCACCACAACCTAGCATTTCACCAAGGTCGTCGGTAATTGTGCGGATGTATGTGCCTTTCGAACAATGCACTTCCATTTCAACTTCATCACCTTCAAAGCGAAGCAGTTCAATAGAGTACACAGTGATCTTACGAGACTCACGAGGAACCTCGATACCTGCACGTGCGTATTCGTACAAAGGCTTACCTTGATACTTCAATGCCGAAAACATTGATGGTATCTGATCGGTTTCACCCTTGAAGCTCGCAATGCAACGTTCAAGCTGTTCTTGAGTCACGTTAACATCACGTGTCTCTACCACTTCACCATCAGAGTCAGAGGTATTGGTACGCTCACCAAGCTTAGCGATAACAACGTAGCGCTTATCAGAATCTAGAAGAAACTGAGAGAACTTCGTTGCTTCACCAAGACAAATTGGCAGCATGCCAGTCGCAAGAGGATCCAGAGCACCGGTGTGCCCTGCCTTCTCTGCAAAGTAAATACGCTTTACTTTTTGCAGTGCATCATTAGACGAAATGCCAGTCGGCTTATCTAATAGAATTACCCCGTTGATAGGGCGACCTTTACGACGGCGAGCCATTACTCTTCGCCCTCAGACTGAGCTTCGTCAGTGCGGCCAGCTTCTTCTTGCTTACGCTTATCATCGTTCAGAACTTCACTTACTAGGTTAGACATACGCATGCCTTCTACTAGTGTGTTGTCGTAAGTAAAACGAACTTCAGGCGTTAGACGGTGGCGAATACGCTTACCAAGAGCCATACGAACTGGCACTTCATGCTCTTTAAGAGCTTTAAGGCATGATTCAGGAGTTTGCTCACCAACACACAGGAAAGTCACGAACACTTTTGCGTAAGCAAGGTCACGAGACACTTCTACGTCTGAGATAGTTACCATACCAATACGTGAGTCACGAACTTCACGTTGTAGGATAAGAGCAAGCTCTTTTTGAAGCTGCTGAGACACACGTTGTGTGCGGCTAAATTCTTTTGACATTTTCTTTTCTCACTTAGAAAGATGGGGGGCTTGGTAATTACCAGCCCCCCATGGTGTATTCAACAACCGATTACTTATTACCTTTACTAGTAATGTTAGTAACCTTAGTCAATATGTCGAGTCGTACAGACTGATTAGTCTAGAGTACGTTTAACCTCAACGATTTCGAATACTTCGATCTGGTCACCAACGCGAACGTCGTTGTAGTTCTTAACGCCGACACCACACTCGTAACCGTTCTTAACTTCTTGTACGTCATCTTTAAAGCGACGAAGTGACTCTAGTTCACCTTCGTAGATAACAACGTTTTCACGAAGTACGCGGATTGGGTTGCTACGCTTAATCGTACCTTCAGTCACGATACAACCAGCGATTGCACCAAGTTTAGGCGACTTAAATACGTCACGAACTTGTGCAAGACCAATGATCTCTTGACGGAATTCAGGAGCAAGCATACCGCCCATCGCCTGTTTAACTTCGTCAATTAGTTGGTAAATGATTGAGTAGTAACGTAGATCTAGGTTTTCGTTCTGAACCGTGTTACGCGCAGTTGCGTCAGCACGAACGTTGAAACCAAGGATGATAGCGTTAGAAGCTGCAGCAAGCGTTGCATCAGTTTCAGTAATACCACCAACACCAGAACCTACGATGTTCACTTTCACTTCGTCAGTTGACAGTTTCAGTAGAGAGTCAGCAATCGCTTCTACAGAACCTTGAACGTCAGCTTTAAGTACCACGTTAAGCTCAGCAACTTCGCCAGCCGTCATGTTCGCGAACATGTTCTCTAGTTTCGCTTTTTGTTGGCGAGCTAGTTTAACATCACGGAATTTACCTTGACGGTAGTTCGCAACTTCACGTGCTTTACGCTCATCACGTACAACAGTCGCTTCATCGCCTGACGAAGGAACACCAGAAAGACCTAGAATTTCTACAGGAATAGATGGACCTGCAGTTTCGATGTCTTTACCGTTTTCATCACGCATTGCACGAACACGGCCGTACTCTTGACCACAAAGAACGATATCGCCTTTGTTTAGAGTACCAGACTGTACTAGTACTGTTGCAACTGGACCACGACCTTTATCAAGACGAGATTCAACAACAACACCAGACGCCATGCCTTCTTTAACCGCTGTAAGTTCAAGAACTTCAGACTGAAGAAGGATAGCTTCTAGAAGACCATCGATGTTTGTACCCTGTTTAGCAGAGATGTGAACGAAGATGTTCTCACCACCCCATTCTTCAGGGATAACGTCGTATTGAGCTAGCTCATTCTTAACGTTGTCTGGGTTTGCACCCTCTTTATCGATCTTGTTCACAGCAACAATCAGAGGAACGCCTGCCGCTTTCGCGTGCTGGATTGCTTCGATTGTTTGTGGCATTACGCCATCGTCTGCTGCAACTACAAGTACAACGATATCTGTCGCTTGAGCACCACGAGCACGCATAGCTGTAAACGCCGCGTGTCCAGGAGTATCAAGGAAAGTGATCATACCGTTGTCAGTATCTACGTGGTAAGCACCAATGTGCTGCGTGATACCGCCAGCTTCGCCAGAAGCAACGTGTGCTTTACGAATGTAATCAAGTGTTGAAGTTTTACCGTGGTCAACGTGACCCATGATAGTAACAACAGGAGCACGACCTTCAGCGATAGCATCGCTATCACGGTCAGCTAGTACTGCTTCTTCAAGTTCGTTTTCTTTACGTAGGATTACCTTGTGACCCATTTCTTCAGCAACAAGTTGTGCTGTTTCTTGGTCGATCACTTGGTTGATAGTCGCCATAGCGCCCATCTTCATCATTACTTTGATAACTTCAGTTGCTTTAACTGACATTTTGCTAGCCAGTTCAGAAACAACGATAGTTTCGCCGATAGCAACGTCAGATTTAGCAACAGTTGCTGACTTATCGAAGCCTTGCTGCATTGAAGTTGGTTTAGCAAGCTTACCTTTACCGCCACGACCACGTTGGTTACGACCACCACGGTTGTTTGCAGGTTGGTTAGCAGGAGCTGCTTTCTTCTTGCGACGACGAGGTGCTTTCTCATCTTTCTTATCTGCCGCATCTTCAGCTTCACGAGCGTAAGTAGAAGTAGTCACATGGTAATCCGCAGATTTCTCTTGCTCTTTCTTCTTCTTCTCTTCTTCAGACCAACGTTCTTGGTTCTCTTCTGCTAACTTACGAGCTTCTTCAACAAGCTTAGCTGCTTCAGCTTCTGCTTTACGAGTTGCTTCTAGCTCTTGACGAGCTTTAAGTTCATCCGCTTCTTTTTTCGCTTGTGCGTTAGCGTCTGCATTTTTTGAATTCATGTCTTTTTTAGCCTTTTCAGCTTGTGCGCGTTGAGCCTTCTCTTCAGCTTCACGTTTTGCATCCGCTTCACGTGTTACTTTTTCTTCGGCTTCGCGCTGTGCTTTCTCTGCAGCATCACGTTTCGCTTGCTCTTCAGCATCGCGTTGTGCTTTCTCTTCCGCTTCACGATTAGCTACTTCCTCAGCTTCACGTTTCGCTTCATCTTCAATAGTGCTGCGCTTCACGTAAGTACGCTTTTTACGTACCTCTACTTGAACATCCTTACTCTTACCGCCTCCAGCGGCAACACTTAGCGTGCTGCGGGTCTTGCGTTGAAGAGTTAAACGAGTCGGTTCTGTTTCGCCTGAAGTATCGCCGTGCTCCTTTTTAAGGTGCGTTAGCAATGTTTGCTTCTCTGAATCAGTCACTTGATCCGACCCTGCTTTCTTCATGCCTGCATCAGCAAGTTGTTCAATTAAGCGGTCAACTGGCGTACCAATCTCTTCACTCAGTGCTTTAACTGTTAATTGTGTCATACCGCTTTCTCTCCTTGCTGAATTATTCTTCGTCGCCGAACCAACAGATGTTACGCGCAGCCATAATTAGCTCGCCTGCACGCTCTGCAGTTAGGTCTTCGATGCCTTCTAGTTCATCAACGCCTTGGTCAGCTAGGTCTTCCAGTGTCGCAACGCCTTTTGCTGCTAGCTTGTAAGCCATTTCACGCTCAAGACCTTCAAGTGCAAGTAAGTCTTCAGCAGGCTCAACACCGTCGAAAGTTTCTTCTTTCGCTAGCGCTAGAGTAGTCAGTGCGTCTTTTGCGCGGTTACGTAGTTCTTCAACGATACCTTCGTCTAGACCGTCTACTTCAAGAAGCTCGTTCACAGGAACGTATGCTACTTCTTCAAGCGTAGAGAAGCCTTCTTCAACAAGCATTTGAGCAAAGTCTTCTTCAATGTCTAGGTGCTTCATGAAGTTTTCAATAGAAGCAACTGCTTCTTCTTGGTGCTTCTTCTCAAGATCAGCAACAGTCATTACGTTCAGTTCCCAACCAGTAAGTTGAGACGCTAGACGTACGTTTTGACCGCTACGGCCAATCGCTTGTGCTAGGTTATCCGCTTCAACAGCGATATCCATAGAGTGTGCGTCTTCATCAACGATGATTGAAGCAACATCAGCAGGAGCCATTGCGTTGATTACGAATTGAGCCGGGTTATCATCCCAAAGAACGATATCGATACGTTCACCACCAAGATCGTTAGAAACAGCTTGTACACGTGCGCCACGCATACCAACACACGCACCAACTGGGTCAATACGTTTGTCGTTTGTTTTCACAGCGATTTTAGCACGAGAACCAGCGTCACGTGCAGCACCTTTAAGTTCAATTAGCTCTTCACCAATCTCAGGCACTTCAACACGGAATAGTTCAGCTAGCATTTCTGGCTTCGAACGAGTAACGAAAAGCTGGAAACCACGAGCTTCTGGTTTAACTGCGTAAAGAAGACCACGAACACGGTCACCTGGACGGAAGTTTTCACGAGGAAGTTGGTCATCACGAAGGATTACCGCTTCAGCGTTGTTACCTAGGTCTAGAATAATAGTGTCACGGTTAACTTTCTTAACTGCGCCAGTTACTAGCTCGCCTTCGTTATCGATGAACTGCTCAACGATTTGAGCGCGTTCAGCTTCACGTACTTTCTGTACGATAACTTGCTTAGCCGTTTGAGTCGTAATACGGTCAAACGTTACTGATTCGATATCATCTTCAATGAAACCGCCAAGTTCGATCTCTGGGTCATCGTACTTTGCAGCTTCAATAGAGATTTCTTTTGTTGGGAATTCAACTTCCTCAACAGCTTCCCAACGACGGAAAGTTTCGAAATCACCCGTTTTACGGTCAATTTCAACACGAACTTCAATTTCTAGTTCGCTTTTCTTTTTTGTTGCCGTTGCAAGCGCGATTTCAAGCGCTTCAAAAATACGCTCACGAGGAACTGCTTTCTCATTTGAAACAGCTTCTACTACCGCCAAAATTTCTTTGTTCATTAATCTAGCCTCTTAAGCTCTTCTCTCTAGGAGAACTAAAATTTAGGGATCAGGTTAGCTTTCGCAATATTGCTCAGGACGAATTCTTCTTCTTGTCCTTCAACCAATACTTTCACTGTCTCGCCTTCGATAGATTGGATATCACCTTTCCATTTACGACGGTTGCCGACAGCCATTTTCAAAACGATGCTTACCTCGTGACCAATAAATTGTTGGTAATGCTCTGCTTTGAACAGTGGTCTCTCTAAACCTGGTGAAGACACTTCAAGGTTATAAGCCACTGAAATTGGATCTTCAACGTCCATTACGGCACTTACTTGGTGGCTAACTTCAGCGCAATCATCTACATTGATACCGTTTGGTGAATCGATGTAAATACGTAGCGTTGAGTGCTCACCAGCACGAATAAATTCTAATCCAACTAACTCATAACCTGATGCTGCTACTGGAGCGTCAAGCATTTCAGTAAGTTGTCTTTCTAAACCAGTCATTTAACCACTCCAGAAACAAAAAAAGGGCTCAAAGCCCAATTTAAATTCCAAGCAAACATTATCTAAATACATTTACAAATGCTTAGATAACAAAAAACCCCGTATAAGCCGGGGTTTTTGTTGCTGGACCCTTATATGTTAAGTGCCATCACATTCGATATCGCACCTAACTCACAGTGAGGTTCACACTGTGCAAACTTGCTACCAATACAAGCTATATAATAGCATTGAAATTGGTTGCGGGAGCCGGATTTGAACCGACGACCTTCGGGTTATGAGCCCGACGAGCTACCAAACTGCTCCATCCCGCGTCCGACTTGCGAGCATTATACGCCCAACAAGATGTTTTACAAGTTTGTAAACATGGTGCCGAGAGAGGGACTCGAACCCTCACACCCTAAGGCACTAGCACCTCATGCTAGCGTGTCTACCAATTTCACCATCTCGGCATCAAATCTTTACAGATTATTGTGGAATTTCGTCGCCTTGCGCCGGAACTTCACTCACTGCATCATCAGCTTGTTGAATCACCTGACCTTGGGTCGGGTCAATCCATTGTGACTCAGTTTTATGTGTAGACATATTACCAAGCACTAAGCTAAGGATAAAAAATGTAGTTGCAAAAATTGCAGTCATTCGGGTAAGGAAATTTCCTGAGCCACCAGCACCAAACACAGTGTTTGAAGCGCCAGCACCGAAAGAGGCTCCCATATCTGCGCCTTTACCTTGTTGAATCAACACTAGGCCAATTACACCAAGCGCTGCCAACAGGTAAATCACAAGTAGAACTGTAAACATTTTTCCACCTATGTTCCTAATTGTTGAGCCAGCGCCGTTCAAAAAACTATTTTTAAGAACAAGGCTAGCGACCTCCTAACTGAAGGCCGAGCAATACTAGCGAATGCGACGATGGCTGACAAGGAGAATTTGCTAAAAAATAAGCCTTTACCAAGTGAATGGTCAAAAAAAGGTCAAAAGCGACACAAAACTCATTTATGTCTCTTTTGACCGTTATATCTTTTGACCGTGATATAAGTCAACCACTTCTAATCACAAGCGCTATTCGCTGCGCCAGCTAAGTAAAAGGTTAAATTAGCAGTTTGCTTTTACTGCATCTGCAATCTTAAGCGCTGATGCTTGAACAAGCTCTGCATCTTCGCCTTCAACCATGACACGCAGTAGTGGCTCGGTACCAGACTTGCGTAATAGTACACGGCCTTTCTCGCCAAGCTCTGCTTCTACTTCAACAACCGCTGCTTTTACCGCTTCGGCTTCTAGTGGGTTTGAATCTCCGCTGAAACGAACGTTTTCTAGAACTTGAGGGTACAACGTCATGCCCTGAGACAACTCATTCAGTGTCATTTCGCTATCAACAACTGAAGCCAAAACTTGCAGAGCAGCAACGATAGCATCACCCGTCGTCACTTTATCTAGTAGGATAACGTGCCCCGAGTTTTCAGCGCCGATCTTCCAGCCTTTAGCAAGAAGCTGTTCCATTACGTAACGGTCACCAACAGCAGCACGTACAAACGGAATACCTAACTGCTTAAGGCCGTTTTCCATACCCAGGTTGGTCATTAGTGTACCAACAACGCCGCCTTTCAACTCACCGCGACGCAGTGCATCACGAGCAATAATGTAAGCGATTTGGTCGCCATCAACTTTGTTGCCTAGCTCGTCAACCATGATGATACGGTCACCATCACCATCAAAGCCAAGACCTAATGCCGCTTTTTCTTCAAGCACTTTTGCTTGCAGAGCACGTACATCCGTCGCACCGACTTCGTGGTTGATGTTAGTACCGTTTGGATCAACACCAATCGCAACGACCTCAGCACCCAGTTCTTTAAATACAGCAGGCGCAATGTGGTAAGTCGCACCATGTGCACAATCGATAACGATCTTCATGCCAGCTAATGTCATTTTATGTGGGAACGTACTTTTACAGAACTCGATGTAACGGCCAGCCGCATCGTTCAAACGTACTGCTTTACCTAGCTCTGAAGAATCAACACATTCGATGTCTTTATCCAACTCTGCTTCAATTGCCAACTCGATATCGTCCGGCAGTTTTGTTCCCTCAGAAGAGAAGAACTTGATACCGTTATCGTAGTATGGGTTGTGTGATGCAGAGATAACAATACCGGCTTCAGCGCGGAAGGTTTGAGTTAGGTAAGCCACAGCAGGTGTTGGCATTGGGCCAGTAAACGTAGCCTGAAGACCAGCAGCAGCAAGGCCAGCTTCTAGCGCTGACTCAAGCATGTAACCAGAGATACGAGTATCTTTACCAATGATGACTTTCTTTGTGCCTTGCTTCGCAAGAACACGACCCGCAGCCCAGCCAAGCTTCAGAACAAAATCAGGTGTAATCGGGTACTGGCCTACTTTGCCACGCACACCATCTGTGCCGAAATAACGTCTTTTATCAGACATAGTGATTTTCCTTAATTATATTTAGTGATTGTTGTTCATCACTTCGATTATTTTCATCGCTTCCAGTGTCTCCTCGACATCATGAACGCGAATAATTTGTGCGCCTTTCATCGCGGCAATCGTCGCGCAAGTGACGCTTGCGACCATGCAGTCGGCCGGAACCTTGTCTAGCAATTTAAAGATCATCGATTTTCTCGACATCCCCGCTAAAACAGGTAAGCCTAACGAATGAAACTTTTCAAGATGCGCTAGTAGGTGATAATTGTGTTCGATGGTTTTCCCAAAGCCAAAGCCAGGGTCAAGGATCAGCTGATCTTTTGAAATACCCACCGCCTCACACGCTTCTACCCTTTCTTGCAAGAATGCTTCTACATCCTGAAGAACATCATCATAACTTGGGTTAGCTTGCATGGTTCTCGGCTGACCTTTCATGTGCATCAGACAAATCGGAACATTAGCATCAGCGGCGACTTGTAATGCTCCAGGCTCTTGCAAAGCGCGCACATCATTGATCAAATCAGCGCCCGCTTCAACAGCTTGGCGCATCACTTCCGCTTTACTGGTATCTATCGAGATCCACACATCAAACTTGGCACGAATGGCTTTAATAGCAGGAATGACACGGGCAAGCTCCTCTTCTAACGAAACATCAGGAGCGCCAGGTCGAGTTGACTCACCACCAATATCGATAATGCTAACGCCCGCTTGAACCATGCGTTCAGCTTGCTGTAAGGCATTATCAAGTGAGTTAAATTTCCCACCGTCAGAGAAAGAGTCAGGGGTGACATTGAGGATGCCCATCACATGTGGGCGATCTAACACGAGAGTTTTATTCTTTGCTTTTAATATCATGGAAGGCCGGTCTTAAAGGGAAAAACACCATAGGCTATAAACAGAAAAACCCTGAGCGTACTCAGGGTTTTAATTGATAGTTTAGCGATTAAGAATCTTTGTTTTGAGCATCATCTGATTCAGATTTAACTTCTTCAACTTTTGACTCTTCAGCTTTAGGTTCCGCTTTAGCTTCTTCTGCCTTAGCTTCAGGTTTTGCTTCTTCCTTTGTAGGTTCAGCTTTTACCTGATCACCCCAACCAGCTGGATCACGAATCTCTTGCTTACGCTCCATCAAGTCATCAATTTGACCTGCATCAATCGTTTCAAACTTCATTAGAGCGTCTTTCATCGAATGCATGATATCCATGTTATCTTCAAGAATCTTCTTAGCTCTATCGTAGTTACGGTCGATAAGGATACGAATCTCTTCATCGATAAGCTTAGTCGTGTCATCAGAAACGTGCTTAGCTTGGCTCATGCCGCGACCTAGGAAAACTTCACCTTCTTCTTCTGCGTAAAGAAGAGGACCCAATTTCTCAGAGAAGCCCCACTGCGTAACCATCTTACGAGCAATATCAGTTGCACGTTCGATATCGTTAGACGCACCAGTTGACACTTTGTCTTTACCGTAAATAAGTTCTTCAGCAAGACGACCACCGTACAAACTAGAGATCATTGATTCTAGATGTTGGCGAGACATGCTTACGCGGTCTTGCTCAGGTAGGTACATAGTTACACCAAGCGCACGACCACGTGGAATGATTGACACCTTGTACACTGGATCGTGTTCAGGTACCAAACGACCAACAATTGCGTGACCCGCTTCGTGGTAAGCCGTTGACTCTTTCACTTCTTCAGACATAACCATTGAACGGCGCTCTGCACCCATCATAATTTTGTCTTTCGCAAGTTCAAACTCAACCATAGATACATTGCGCTTGTTACCACGAGCAGCAAATAGCGCCGCTTCGTTCACAAGGTTCGCAAGATCTGCACCAGAGAAGCCTGGAGTACCACGAGCGATCAGCGACGGTTCAACATCACCTGATAGTGGCACTTTACGCATGTGTACTTTAAGAATCTGTTCACGACCACGTACATCCGGTAGACCAACCACAACTTGACGGTCAAAACGACCAGGACGAAGTAATGCAGGGTCTAGTACGTCTGGACGGTTAGTCGCAGCGATAACGATAATACCTTCGTTACCTTCGAAACCATCCATCTCAACCAACATTTGGTTCAGTGTTTGTTCACGTTCATCGTGACCACCACCAACACCAGCGCCACGTTGACGACCTACAGCATCAATTTCATCGATAAAGATGATACAAGGTGCCGCTTTCTTCGCTTGTTCGAACATGTCACGCACACGAGATGCACCAACACCAACAAACATTTCAACGAAGTCAGAACCAGAGATAGTAAAGAACGGTACTTTCGCTTCACCGGCAATCGCTTTTGCAAGCAATGTTTTCCCCGTACCAGGAGGACCAACCAACAGGATACCTGTCGGGATCTTACCACCTAGCTTTTGGAAGCGGCTTGGGTCACGAAGGTAGTCCACAAGCTCTTTCACGTCTTCTTTTGCTTCGTCACAACCAGCAACATCAGCAAACATGGTTTTGATTTGTTCTTCGCTCATCATTCGAGCTTTACTCTTACCGAAAGACATCGCGCCTTTACCGCCGCCGCCGCCTTGCATTTGACGCATGAAGAAAATCCATACACCAATCAGTAAGATCATTGGGAACCATGAGATGAAGATAGTGCCAAGCAGGCTCTGCTCTTCAGGTGGTGTACCCTGAACTTTTACGTTTTGATTAATTAAGTCATCAAGTAGCTTTTGATCATAAACAGGCATGTAAGTTACATACTTAGAACCACCACCACGACGTGTGAAAGTGATTTCGCTGTTATTGAACTGTGCGTCTTGAATCTGGCCTTGGCCAACTTCCTGTACAAACGTGGTGTAATCTACTGCTCTGCCGTTACTTTCCCCAGGGCCGAAGCTCTGGAATACCGACATCAACACTACCGCGATAACAAGCCACAGAATTAAATTTTTTGCCATGTCACTCAAGGTGTAAGCCTCTCGATAACTAATTGTAATTAAAGGTAGGGTACTACAGTTTGTAACCTGTAGCCATGTTGTTAACTCTCACTCTTGGAAGAGAATCGTTAACCTTTGTAACCAGTGGCTACGATAAACACTTCACGAGATCGAGCTCGAGAAGAGTCGGGTTTTCTAACTTTTACTGTTTTAAACATCTCACGGACGTCCTTAACGTATTGGTCAAACCCTTCGCCTTGGAATACTTTTACAACAAAACTACCATTGGTAGCTAGAACTTGTCGACACATATCCAAAGCTAATTCAACTAAATACATAGCTCTTGGCTGATCCACAGAATTGTTGCCTGCTATATTAGGTGCCATATCTGACATCACGACATCAACCATGTTTGGTTGTATACGTTCCAACAAGGCATCTAGCACAGCTTCTTCGCGGAAATCGCCTTGTAAAAAGCTAACACCAGCAATCGGATCCATTGGTAACAAGTCACACGCAATGATTTGTCCGTTGTCTCCAACAATCTTAGCAGCATATTGAGACCAACCGCCAGGTGCTGCACCCAAATCCACAATGGTCATCCCAGGAGACAGCAATTTATCTTTCGTTTGAATCTCTTCCATTTTGAAATAAGCACGTGAACGATAGCCTTTCTTTCTTGCTTCATTTGCGTACTTGTCGTCGAAGTGTTCCTTCAACCAACGGCCTGAACTGGCCGAGTGTTTCTGTTTGCTCATTGGATACCTAAATTGGAGGAAAGTACTAATTGCTGAATAAATTATAGTCTTCAGCTTTAGATGGCGTTAAAATAGGTTTTTTCAACCCTAATAGTAAAGAAAATTGGCCGCGTAATGAACCTAAGTACCAAACAAAAGCAGCATCTAAAGGGCCTAGCTCACAGTTTAAAACCTGTTGTGCTAATGGGCGCAAATGGACTTACTGAAGCTGTTCTAGCGGAAATCGAATTAGCTCTAGACCACCACGAACTGATCAAGATTAAAGTTGCATCAGAAGACCGTGAGACTAAGCAACTGATTATCGATGCAATTGTACGTGAAACTAAAGCTGAGAAAGTACAGACTATCGGTAAAGTTCTAGTACTGTTCCGCCAGTCAGAAGCACGTAAAATCGAGATTCCACGTAAATAAGCGAGTTTGATATAAGCTAACTTCACTAATAGGAAGCCACAGCGCTTATCTTTTAGTGTAGCGTGAGAAACGAAAAAGGTCGCATTTAGCGACCTTTTTACTTATCAGAAACAAAGAAAATTCAATTAGATATATTCTACTTTGTCGATTTCGAAGTCTTTGTCACCACCAGGGGTAGAGATCATGACTTCGTCGCCTTCCATTTTACCGATAAGACCGCGAGCAATTGGCGATTTCACAGAAATGCGACCCGTTTTGATGTCTGCTTCGTCTTCTGAAACGATTTGGTAGCGGAACTCATCATCGGTATCCACATCAATCAGTGTCACTGTCGTACCAAAGATAATCTTGCCCGTATTATCCATTTGCGTTACATCGATGATCTGAGCCAGTGATAGCTTATATTCAATATCACGGATCTGAGCTTCACAAATACCCTGCTCTTCACGAGCGGCGTGGTATTCAGCATTCTCTTTCAGGTCACCTAGTTCACGTGCTTCACCAATAGCTGCTGAGATAACAGGGCGTAGCTTAAGTAGGCGATCTAATTCGTCACGTAGCTGCTGAGCGCCACGTACTGTCATTGGAACCTTTTCCATTTTTTACCTCTATGCCAAAGCTTTCTTTGGCCAACATAAATACACCCAACGCATTTATTGGGTGATAGAAACAAAACGATTTGGCTTAGTGTAAACAAACTTTATGGCTAAATCACCTTTATTCCACTTTGCGTTATAAAAGCTTTATCTAGGTCTAAATTACAGACATCACAAAAATGAATAATAACCCCCCCATCAATAAGTAGAGAGTTAAATACCTAAAAAAACAAAAAACAAACAAAATAAACACAGATCACACTTTTATAAAAAACACTTTAAAACATACACTTAAACAACAAGAGATATAATAAAACAGTGTTCATTTTTTAGTTTTATATCATTTTACTAACTGACTATGGAACTTTAGAGGTAAAAAGTAACCCATGGATTGCACTGGCATTTTTCAGACTTCTGTTCTAATCATGATTATGAAGCCTGATTAATACAGGCAATACACAAAAGGGTTCAAATCCTTGATAAAACTTCTATGGACAGTAATTAGGAATTAATAACATGAACAAGACTATGATCGCGCTTGCTGTATCGGCTGCAGCTCTTGCTACTAACGCAGTAGCAGCGGACGGCAAACAAGCTGGTGGTATCGACGGCACTTCTGTATACAGCTCAAACGGCACTTCTCTAGAAATCGGTGGTCGTGCGGAAGCTCGTCTATCTCTAAAAGATGGCAAAGCTGAAGACAAAACACGTGTACGTCTTAACTTCCTAGGTAAAGTTGAAATCCAAGACGGCCTATACGGTGTTGGTTTCTACGAAGGCGAATACGAAGCTAACGATAGCAGCGCAACTAACAGCGACTCTATTGACCACCGTTACACTTACGCTGGTATCGGCGGTACATTTGGTGAAGTAACTTACGGTAAGAACGACGGTGCGCTAGGTGTTATCACAGACTTTACCGATATCATGTCTTACCACGGTAACTCAGCGGCATATAAAATTGCAGCTGCTGACCGTACTGACAACATGCTTTCTTACAAAGGTGAGTTCCAAGACCTAGCGGTTAAAGCAAGCTACCGTTTTGCTGACCGTTCAGAAAACGCTGCTGGTGAGTTCGTTGACAACGAAGCAGACGGCTACTCTCTATCTGGTATCTACGCAATCGGCGACTCTGGCTTTAAGCTAGGTGCAGGTTACGCTGACCAAGACGAGCAAAACGAGTACATGCTAGCGGCATCTTTCCGTACTGAAGCTCTATACTTTGCTGGTACATTCACAGATGGTGAACTAGCGAAAAAAGACGGCGACTACACAGGTTACGAATTCGCAACTGCGTACACGCTAGATAAAGCTGCGTTCACTCTAACGTACAACAACGCTGAGTTCGACAGCGAAACTGCTGCGGATAATGTTGCAATCGATGCTACTTACTACTTCAAGCCGAACTTCCGCACGTACATCTCGTACAACTTCAACCTAATCTCTGAAGGCGATCAGTTTGGTGATACTACGAAGTTAACTACAGGTAAAGCATCTAAAGCAGATGCTGAAGACGAGCTAGCTATCGGTCTACGTTACGACTTCTAATTCTGATTATCTAATTGATTAATTAGTTAATTGAGAATCAAAACGCCCGCTATCTAGCGGGCTTTTTTTATATCTGTATACTGAAAACATCTGCCATCCAAGAAATCTTCTATGCGCCTTCTATCCACACTACTTGTATGTAGTTTTTCCATTAGCGCTTTCTCAGTTAACGCTTTCTCTTACCCCCCTCTAGATAAATTGCCTGATGGCAGTAGCACAAGTGTAATTTTGGAATCCCTGAGAGGCGATTCAAACAAAATGAATTCCAACAGTGATGGCTTCTACCCGCCCGCCAGTACTTTAAAGCTGGTGACAGCTTTAGCGGCTAAGTTGGAGTTAGGGGATGACTTTCACTACACGACCAGCATTGCCCGTTCTGGGAATGACTCAATCATTTCATTTAGTGGCGACCCGACCCTACAACGAGAACAGCTTAAAAGCCTTTTGGGTCAATACGCAAAATCTCAATCCAGAACCATCAAGGGCAACTTATACCTAGATAACTCGACTTTTACGGGCTATCAGCGAGCGGTGGGTTGGCCTTGGGACATTCTAGGGGTTTGTTACAGCGCACCTTCGAGTGCGATGACCTTAGACAGCAACTGCGCACAAGCCTCTATTTATACAAAAGATAACGGCAGCACTCGTGTCTATATTCCTGCTCACTATCCGATAGACGTGACAACCACCGCAGCCACCGTAACTCGATCAGGGCAGAAGGCGACACAATGCGACTTAGAGCTCATTACCACTCCAGACAACGCTTACAAGCTCTCTGGTTGCTTAGTCGAGCGTAAGAAGCCACTACCACTCAAGTTTGCGATTCAAAACCCCGAGCTTTATACCTATCAAGTCGTGACATCGCTTCTTGAAGAACTGAAAATCCAAGTTCAAGGCGATGTAATTGTTGGTAAAAAAGCGCAAGCAAACAAAACCACGTTAGTCGCGAGCCACCATTCAGAAAAGCTTCCTGAACTGCTCGATATCATGCTCAAGAAGTCGGATAACCTTATCGCAGATAATCTAACTAAAACGCTAGGAGCCACATTTTATGTTCAACCAGGCAGTTTCAATAACGGTACTGAAGCGATAAAGCAGATATTGCTGACCAAGGCTAATATTGACCTCAGTAAAGCGCAGCTCGTCGATGGTTCAGGGCTATCTAGAAATAACCGAATGAGGTCACAGACCATGACTCAAGTGCTTCGTTATATCTGGGAAAACGATCAACAGCTCAACCTAATTGAGGCTATGCCTACATCAGGTGTAAATGGAACGCTCAAGTACCGTCCAAGCATGAGAAAAGCACCGATTCAGGGCAACATCACAGCCAAGAGTGGTTCTCTATACGGCAGTTACAACATGGCGGGATACGGATTAGATAAAGCGGGAAAACCAAACTCTCTGTTTGTGCAGTTTGTTCGTGATTACTTCCCTGAAGAACAAGATCCAGACAAACCAGTGGAAGCACCTATCACCCAGTTTGAGCGTGCTTTCTACAAAGATGTGGTCGAGTTCAGTCAAACACAAAGCAAATCTAAGTAATGCTTAGCTTTGTGTAAACTTCTACTCAAACAATAAAAATGGCGCTGAAGACCTTAAATCTTCAGCGCCATTTTTGTTTCTCAGATGTATTTAGCTATTTTTATAGGTGCCTATTTTTATAGGAGCTAAGCGATACCGAGGAATGAGTTAACCACAGTGAAGTAGATCCACATTCCTGAGATATCAACTATGGAAGCAAGCACTGGGCTCACTAACACCGCTGGATCAAGCTTAAATAGCCTAGCAACTATCGGCAATCCGCCACCCAGCACGGTTGATATGGTCACCTGAATAAACAGCGCTACCGCAATAGCTAACGCAATCATGTTGATATCATAACCACCTGTCGCTTGGTTTTCACTAAAGAGCAAAATACGTCCAATCATCACTACAGCAATCGCTAAAGCTAAACAAATAGCAACTCTAAACTCTTTCCATAGAACGTTAGCCCATTGGCGTTTTTTCAACTCACCTGTGGCTAAGGCTCGGATCACCAAAGTCGCTGCTTGTGTTCCGGTGTTACCACCAGCAGCAGCAATTACCGGCATGTAGATTGCCAAAAGTACCAACTGACTGAGAATGTCTTCATACTGAGCAATGATAAGCCCTGAGACGATTCCCAAGAGTGCTAACGCAATAATCCAACCGATACGCTGCCTGACGTGGCTCATGACGCCAGTCGAAAGGTAACCCTGTTGAGGTTCTACCTCAGAGTAGATCAGCCCTAGTTGGTGAGCTAGATGTCGAGAGCGCTTCTCAAAGCCCTGCTCTTCTAGCTCACTAAGTAAAGTCTGAATCGTACTCAAAGAGCATTGCCCCAGCACTAGCACCGCATCTTCGAGCGGCATTCGATTCAAAAGATTAATTTGTTGTTCACGTCCGTACTGTTGAAATGCATTCGATACAGCTTGGATGTCTTGCTCTGAGTACAGAGCTTCAATAGATAAAAAAGTGTTGTTCATTACCGTCATGGCGAATCTCCCGATTGGCAAAGGTAACGACCATCAAAACAAATAGCCTATAGCTAATACACCAAGAGCGTACAGCTAAGCGCACCAAGAGCTGAAAGCTACTGATGTGTCTACTTGTTAGAATCTAGTGTGTGGAAAAGAATGCGGGGGAAAACAAAGATACCCTACCTGAACGGCAGGACAATAGATCAATACCGAGACAGGTTATTCTTCTCCATTCAAACTAGGAGGATGGTCGGTATTGTTCATAAAAATCTCCAGAATTACTGTCAATTTGACAGCGCGCATAGTGTAGCAATAGGCGTTTCAAAGTTTCGTCAACTTTAAGTCAATAAAAAAGGCATCCGTGGATGCCTTTGGTTCAATTATTGATGTGCATTATTACTTAATAGTAATACGAGCAAACTTACGCTTACCTACTTGGTAAACGGCAGTACCTGCTTCAGGCACGAATTTGCTGTCTTCAATCTTCTCGCCTTCAAGCTTAGCAGCGCCTTGCTTGATCATACGCATCGCATCAGAAGTCGAGTTTACAAGACCCGCTTCTTTTAGAACGTTCGCAATTGGCAGGCCTGCTTCGAATTCAAACTCCGGCATTTCATCAGGAACTTGGTTCTTAGCAAAACGGTTAACGAACTCTTGCTCAGCGGCTTCAGCATCTGCTTCACTGTGGAAACGAGCGATGATCTCTTTAGCAAGAAGCACTTTAACGTCACGCGGGTTCTTACCTGCATCAACGCCAGCTTTCAGTTCCGCAACTTCTTCAAGAGGACGGAAAGACAGCAGCTCGTAGTAGCTCCACATTAGATCGTCAGAGATAGACATGATCTTACCAAACATCTCGCTTGGTGCTTCGCTAATACCGATGTAGTTATGCGCAGACTTAGACATCTTCTTAACGCCGTCTAGACCAACAAGTAGTGGCATCATCAGTACCGCTTGTGGTTTTTGACCTGCTGCTTTTTGCAGTTCACGACCCATTAGAAGGTTAAACTTCTGGTCAGTACCGCCAAGCTCAACGTCGCTCTCTAGTGCAACAGAGTCGTGACCTTGTAGAAGTGGGTACATGAATTCGTGGATTGCGATCGGTTGACCACCAGCGTAACGCTTTTTGAAGTCATCACGCTCAAGCATACGAGCAACAGTTTGGTTAGAAGCAAGACGAATCATGCCTTCAGCGCCAAGCTCAGATAGCCATTCAGAGTTGAAACGAATTTGCGTCTTCGCAGGATCTAGAATCTTGAATACTTGCTCTTTGTAAGTTTCAGCATTCTTCAATACGTCTTCGCGGCTTAGCGGTGGACGTGTTGAGTTTTTACCTGATGGGTCACCAACCATTGCAGTGAAATCACCGATAAGGAATGTCACTTCATGACCAAGCTCTTGGAAAGCACGAAGCTTGTTAAAGATAACCGTATGGCCTAGGTGGATATCTGGAGCTGTTGGATCGGCACCCAGCTTAATGCGTAAAGGACGACCTTCTTTTAATTTAGCAATCAGTTCGTCTTCTGGAATCAGTTCTTCTACGCCACGTTTGATCTCGGCTAGTGCAGCTTCAATACTCGCCATTCTTGTTCACTCCCACAGATTTGGCAAAAATACATTAATTAGACATCTTACTTGAATAGCGATGTATTTTGAAACCAGTTACACTATTCCGTCGTCGATTTTCATAATATTTACAGAACGAACCGGAACATGTTGTCTATTTTTGCACGCCTTCCTATTTTGCACCGGGCTTTTATCGCATTTTTTAGTGCCATAATTTTCGTCGCGATTTTCTTACTCCCCGACGTCAACAGTTTGCGTGACGATTCGGGCGCTTTAGTTGTGGGAAAACATTACCCACTGACTATCAATGCCTCTGCACTTATTAGCTCAAGTGACGCTCCACCGACGGCAGTGCTCAATTGGGAGAAATACACCGTTCGCTCTGGCGAAAGCACCTCTGTTTTATTTGAACGTATTGGCCTCTCATACCGTCTGCTGATCACGCTACTCAATACCAATAATGATATTAAGAAGCAGCTGTCTAACCTAAGACCTAGTGATGTCTTGCAGTTCGGCTTTGATGAAAACAACGACCTTATTCAGTTAAAACGACAACTTAGTGCGTTTGAAAGCTTCAAGATCACTAAATCTGGCGATTCGTTCTCATCAAGTTTCGACAAAAAAGAAGTGGTATACCAATACAATTATGCCGAAGCCAACATCACCTCTAACTTCTGGAACGCTGGCGTCAGCGCAGGTTTAACCGCAAACCAAATTATGGAACTGGCCGGCATCTTCGGTTGGGATATCGACTTTGCGTTAGATATTCGTAAGAACGACAGCTTCAAAATCTTATACCAAGAGAAAGTGGTTGAAGGTGAAGTAGTTGGTCGCGGTAAGATCATGGCAGCCGTATTCAAAAACCAAGGCGATTCATTTACCGCGGTATTGGATGATAAAAGCGGCAACTACTTCGATGAAAATGGTCGTGCGATGAAGAAGGCGTTCTTGCGCTCACCAATTGATTTTCGTCGCGTAACATCGAACTTTAACCCTACCAGGAGACACCCAGTAACCGGTAAGATTCGAGCTCACCGCGGTACTGACTACGCAGCCCCTGTTGGCACGCCTATCTGGGCAGCCGGTGACGGTATTGTTCAGAAGTCAGGTTACAACCAATTCAATGGTAACTACGTGTTCATCCGCCACAGCAACACCTACATCACCAAGTACCTGCACATGAAGCGACGTATGGTGAAAACCGGTCAGCGCGTAAAACAAGGCCAAACCATTGGTACTTTGGGCGGTACAGGCCGTGTGACTGGCCCGCACTTACATTATGAATTCTTGGTTAATGGCGTACATAAAAATGCGCGTACCGTGAAATTGCCTCAATCCAAGTCGTTAACTGGTAAAGCAAAAGCAACCTTTATTGCCAACTCAGAGATTCGATTAAGAAACCTTGAGCGATACGGTCAGTTACTAGCGACTAACTAGGCGTTTGTAGCTTCACTGCAAAATAGAAAAATGCAAAGAGCGCCCATCAAGGCGCTCTTTTTTATGCTCACATACCACAACTAGCTACTGTTTTTCAGGTTTGTTGTTCCGTCCAAGCATTAACAAACAAGGGGTTAATACTAAAGTCAGCACCGTGGCAAACGCCAAACCACCAGCAATAGCGGTCGCAAGCTGTGACCACCATTGTGTACTTGGCGCGCCAAACTCTATCTTTTGATTAATCAGGTCGATGTTCATCTCTAACACCATCGGCATTAAACCTAAGATAGTCGTAACCGTCGTGAGCATTACTGGCCTTAAACGCTGAACACCGGTTCTTAGAATCGCATCTCGCTTGTCCAAGCCTCTTTTGATGAGCTGATTATAAGTATCAATCAACACGATGTTGTTGTTCACGACTATGCCGGCGAGCGCTATTACCCCAATTCCCGACATCACAATGCCAAACGGACGTTGGAAGATCAGTAAGCCAACGAACACGCCAACCGTTGAGAACAGCACCGCACTAAGAATCAAAAACGCTTGATAGAAGCTATTGAACTGAGTAATCAGAATCAAAGCCATTACCGCCAAAGCAACCAAGAAAGCACTTTGTAAAAAGGCTGACGAGTTTTCTTGTTCTTCGTTTTGACCACGGATGCGAAATTCCACGCTACTCGGCAGCCCTAGCTCACTCAATGCTTGTTCGATCTTTGGTAGTTCGAGAGCAAGGTTATACCCTTCTTCCATATCCGCCATGATGTTCACCACACGCTTGCCATCAAGGCGTTTAATGGTGTCTTGCTTATGGTCGGGAACGATCTGAGCGAAATTAGTAATAGGTACTAAACCTGCTGGCGTTTTCACCCTAAGCTGGTCGAAGCGCCCGATATCACGCTTATCATTAGGGTAGCGCACCAAGATATCGACCTCTTCTGAAGAGTCATCGGGCAGATAATCACCAATCTTGAGACCATTAGTCACGAATTGAACGGTATTACCCACTAAGGTCGCATCAGCTGCAAAGCGCGCAGCATCGTCGCGGCGAATATCCACCTTCCAATCGATGCCATCTTTACTCGCAGTATCGCTGATATTGGTCAGTGCTTTATTTCCATCAGCCCAACCTCTCACAATTTTTGCAGCCTGATTGAGCTGCTCTGGAGTTCTTGCCGACAGCTCAATCACTAAGTCATTTTCAACCGGAGGCCCAGCATCAGGGAACTTATATTCAATCTCAACACCAGCGTATTGATCGGTTTGTACCTTCAACTCATCAATAATCGCCTTAACGCTGCGTCGATATTGCCAGTCAACAGGCGTAATTGAGATCAAACCAATCTGGTCGTCACCACCAGTACGCGTGTAAACGGTATCGAACTCATCATGATTGAGCATCATCAGTTCAATATCACGCATGATGTCATCCTTTTCTTGGATAGACAGATCCCCATGCGAGCGAACTTTGACATTAAAGAATGGCGGATCAACTTCTGGGAAGAACTCTGCACCTAGACCCGCTTTTGAATAAGTAAAACCAACTGCAACCGCGAGCAGTGCCGCACTGAACAAAATCTTAAAGGGGTGTTTAATCGCTAAAGAAAGCGTGTGGTAGTAAGCCTTGGTTAAACCAGTAGCCTGTGAAAAGTCACCATTATGCAGTGCGACCATTCGAGCTTGGCTTTTAGACGATACGTATTGAGGTTTGCCAATCAAACCGCCCAGCACGGGCACAAACAACAACGCCATGATCAATGATGCAGTTAAAGTCGCGATCAGAGTTAGTGGTAAGAACTTCATAAATTCGCCCGTCACATCAGGCCAAAACAGTAACGGAGCAAATGCGGCTAAGGTTGTGGCAGTCGATGCGGTTATCGGCCACGCCATCCGTTTCGCTGCATCTCGGTAAGCGGCTTTGCGCCCTTCACCCTCTTGCATTCGCCTGTCTGCAAATTCGGTCACCACAATCGCACCGTCTACTAGCATCCCCACCGCCATAATCAGAGAGAACAGCACTACGATGTTGACGGTTAAGCCAAACACCGAAAGAACCAATAACCCGGTTAGGAATGAGCCTGGAATGGAAATACCCACTAACAAAGCGGTACGCACACCAAGAATCGCGATGATAACGATCACCACCAGAATAATGGCGGATAAGATATTGTTTTGCAGATCATTAAGCATGATCTTCACATCTTTAGATTCATCCCAGGTGTATTTGACCAACAGGTTATTTGGCCATTCCGCTTGCTGCTGAGCACCAGCCATTACCGCTTTGACTAGCTCAACGGTTTCGATGATGTTCTCACCTGCACGCTTCTTGATATCCAACACCACCGCAGATTTGCCATCTAAACGAGCAAAACTTTCAGGATCTCGAAACGCTCGACGAACCGTAGCGACATCGCCAAAAGTGACCACCTGCTTGCCATCCACTTTAATAGGCAACTCAAGCACGTCTTTTAAGGAGTTAAATACCGAAGGGACTTTGACAGAAAAACGTCCGTAGCCAGTATCAACAAAACCTGCGGCCACCACTCGATTGTTCAGAGCGATCAGATTATAGATATCCGCTTGATCTAAGCTGTAGCTCTCCATCAATAACGGATCGACAATGATCTCGACGATGTCAGCGCGATCGCCCGCAATATCGACTTCAAGGATTTGGCGATAGCTTTCTAATTTGTCTCCAAGCTCTCGGGCAATTTGCACTATGGTGCGCTCAGGAACGGTACCGAATAGCACAACAGACAAAACAGGTTGCTCAGAAGCCAGCGTCACCTCATTTACGGTCGGTTCGTCACTGTCTTCTGGTAGTTTTGGTTTAGCCAGATCAACCGCGTCACGCACATCGGCCATTGCTTTGGTGAGATCGACGCCAACATTAAACTCCAACACAACAGAGGCATGCCCTTCTGCTGCGGTTGCTGTCATCTCTTTTACGCCTTCAATGGATCTAAGCTCTTGTTCTATAGGTCGAACTAACAGACGCTCGGCATCGGTTGGTGAGATCCCTTGATGCCCAACTGAAACATAGATAATCGGGATGGTGATATCGGGGCTCGACTCCTTAGGTATCGTGATATAAGTAATAACACCTGCGACCAAGATCAGCGCCAACAGAGAAAGCATGGTGCGAGCACGAGACAAGGCTGCATCAATAATTGAATACATCAGTTATCTCCTGCTCAGCTACTGTATTTGAGAGTTCAGCACCTTGCTCAACCGCAATCACCGAATCACCATCACGTACAAACCCTTGTCCGACGGTGATGATATCGACCCGTTGACCTAAACCTGTGAGCCACACACCATCTTGCTCTGCCTTCACTAGTTGAATACCGACAAATTTCACAACTGGTGAGTCATCGACTGAAACCAACGTTTTGACCCCAAGGTTACCCGCCTCATCCAAAGCCAACATCGCAGGTGTGACTTTGATAGCATCCCTTGTTTCGAGGTTGAGCTTCACTTCAGCGCTGACACCTGCAGGCAGTAAGCCATCAGAGTTATCGATTTCAATTTCGATTGGGAAGGTATTAGTAGAAGCTGAAGAGATTCGAGACACATAACGCAATCGCCCTTCCACTTCATCTCTGCCAAGTAGACGAACCAATGCCTCTTGATTGACTAACAGATGCTGAATATGACGCTCACTGACATCCGCTTCAATCACCAGAGGGTCGAGGTCAATCACACTAGCAACGGGATCGCCAACACCAACAAAATCACCGAGCTCGACCATTAAATCTTGAACCACACCCGAGAAAGGTGAAGTAATCACAGTATTCTTTAACGCCAATTCCGCATTGCGCATCATGGCTTTTGCTTCTGTTAATGAAGCCTCAGCTGTGGTGTAGGCGATTTCACCTTGCAGTCCTCTTTTCTTCAGTGACTGCGCCGCTTTGAACTCTTTCTGCTTCAAGCGATATAACGCAGATGCTCGCTCTAGTTGAATCTCTAAATCACCCTTATCTATCTGGGCAATGGCTTGTCCTGCTTTAACCATCCCCCCCTTAACAACATTCAATCTGACAATCTTACCCGCGACTTCTGCACCTAGACGAGCATGCCTATCGGGCGCCGTTCTTCCATAGAGATCAATCGTTTTAAAGGTCGGTGATGAGGTGAAGGTTTGAAAGGAAACCTTAGCCAGCGGAATTTCTGTTGCTTTTTTCTCAGGCGACTCTTCTGCTTGCCCTACGCCTAAACCAAGCCAGATCGACAACAACACGACTAGAGTCAGAGAAACCAGCCACGGCTGCTTCAATTTCTGAAAAAGTGGTGAGTTAGAAAATAGAGTGGGCATAACAAATCCTTTTGTCCGATGTCATTCAGGCGCGCTAGTTGGCTTAATAGCGTGATGTGCAACTTCCTTATGCACAAAGGTAACCTTAACAGACCAATCCTCAACGAAGTTGGACGCTATCGACAGTTTAAAAAATATGCCGTGTACTAAAAATGAGAGGAATGCTTTGAAAAGTAATAAGTTACTAAGTAAAAACAAAAACGCCGAACATAAGTTCGGCGTTTGAAATGTATCTAATACAGCTTTGAGCTCAAGCTATTTTCAACTCATGCTATACGCTGAATGATGCGCCACAACCACATGTTGTTGTAGCGTTCGGGTTGTTCACAAAGAAGCGTGCGCCTTCTAGGCCTTCAGTGTAATCAACCATGCCGCCCATTAGGTATTGTAGGCTCATTGGATCAACAACCAGCGTTACACCGCTGTTTACAATTGTAGTGTCGCCATCATTTACTTTTTCATCAAATGTGAAGCCGTATTGGAAACCGCTACAACCACCACCTGTAATGTATACACGCAGTTTTAGTTCTGGGTTTTCTTCTTCAGCAATTAGCGTTTGTACGCGGGTAGCTGCTGCATCAGAAAAAGACAATGGGATATTTACTTCGCTCACGACAACCTCTCTTACCTGTGTCAAAAACAACATGATACAAATCTAATTCGAGACCATAGTTGTTGAGTATTTTCTTATATTCCGGTGATTATCTAATACCTGACTGAAACGTTCAAGTATTCACCACAGGATCGGTCCTTTTACTGCTGTAAACTCACCAATATCTAACAATTAAAACGTGTAACCACACAAAACAACCAGATTCGGGTGATTATCTGGGCGAAAGCATTCCTAGTTGGATTAGGGATAGGTACAATGCGTGCCAATTGGTCCGACAGTCAAAAGAGGATATATCAATGACCAAATCAGCAGAGCTGTACGAAAAAGCACAGCAAACTATTCCTGGTGGCGTAAACTCTCCAGTTCGTGCATTCAATGGCGTAGGTGGTTCTCCAATCTTCGTTGAACGCGCTGATGGCCCACTTATTTTTGATGCTGATGGTAAAGCGTATATCGATTACGTTGGCTCTTGGGGGCCAATGATCCTTGGTCACAACCACGCTGTTATTCGTGATGCTGTGATTGCAGCAGCTCAACGCGGCCTTAGCTTCGGTGCTCCAACCGAAACTGAAATCAAAATGGCTGAACTTGTATCTGAGATGGTTCCATCAATGGAACAGCTACGTATGGTGAGCTCAGGTACAGAAGCAACAATGAGCGCGATTCGTCTAGCTCGTGGCTTCACTGGTCGTGACAAAATTCTTAAGTTTGAAGGCTGCTACCACGGCCACGCAGACAGCCTACTTGTAAAAGCTGGTTCTGGCGCACTGACTTTAGGTCAACCAAGCTCTCCAGGCGTACCGGCTGATTTTGCGAAACTAACGCTAACAGCAACCTTCAACAATCTAGATTCAGTACGTGAAATCTTCGCAGCAAACAAAGGCGAGATCGCTTGTATCATCGTTGAGCCAGTAGCGGGTAACATGAACTGTATCCCTCCTGTAGAAGGCTTCCACGAAGGTCTACGTGAAATCTGTGATCAAGAAGGTGCATTGCTAATCTTTGATGAAGTAATGACAGGTTTCCGCGTTGCTGAAGGTTGTGCTCAGGCTTACTACAACATCAAGCCAGACCTAACGTGTCTTGGTAAAGTGATTGGCGGCGGCATGCCTGTCGGTGCTTTCGGTGGTCGTAAAGACGTGATGCAATACATCGCACCAACTGGCCCTGTTTACCAAGCGGGTACGCTTTCAGGTAACCCTGTTGCAATGGCTGCTGGCTACGCATGTTTGAACCTTCTACGAGAAGAAGGCAACGAAAAGCGTCTAGCTTCAAAAACTAAGCAGTTGGCAAAAGGCTTCAAGCAACTTGCTGACAAGCACGGCATCCCGATGCTAGTTCATCAAGTTGGCGGTATGTTTGGTTTCTTCTTCACTGACCAAGAAACTGTGACGTGCTACGAAGATGTAACTAAGTGTGATGTAGAACGCTTCAAGCGCTTCTTCCACCTAATGTTAGATCACGGTGTTTACCTTGCACCTTCAGCATTCGAAGCAAGCTTTACTTCTCTTGCTCATGGTTCAAAAGAACTTGATGCAACACTAGAAGCTGCTGACCGCTCTCTTGCGATCATTGCTGCTGAAAGCAAATAATCGAAAGCACTTTATAAGTCGCTAACCGATTGAATTTAGGGCTGCATTAAATGCAGCCCTTTTTTATATATCGCGCTCACCAGCCACAAATATGACAGCTTATTTAGCCGTCGACTAAGGCTAAAGCTGAACCAAAAGCATTAACGTTCCCAGAAAAGGAAAACCAACAACATCAAGGTACCAAGGAACATTCTGAACCAAGGGATCTCTTTTTTTGTTTGCTGTTCTTCGTCTTGGCATTTCTTATCTTTATTACAGCATCCCATTATCAAAACTCCTCATTGCTAACTCTCTGTTTTGCAGCCATTATAAACTCAGAACGCAAATATAGAGACCATTACCGTGTCAGAAAAACTCAAAATCAATTCCAGCCACTGGGTGATCATCATTGCCCTACTCGCGGCGGCTTATGCTTGTTACTTGCTTATCGAGCCATACGTTAACTCTATCGTGATGGCCTTTATCATTTCACTATTGATGTTCCCAATCCATGAGTGGCTTGAAAAAAAGCTCCCGAATAAAGAAAACATCGTCTCTCTGCTGTCTTGTATCATACTGACCTTCATTATTGTTATCCCTTTATTGGCAGTATTCGCAGCAATTGTTCAGCAAGGTTCTCTGTTCTCTCAGAATACCTACCAATGGGTAACACACGGCGGCATTCAGACTCTGTTTGCTCATCCGTTAGTGGTCAAAGCGCTGTCATTTGTGAATAACTACCTGCCTTTCGACAATATTGAGCCCCAAGCCATCGCACAAAAAGTCGGTGAGTTTGCGACAAGCTTTGGTTCTAAGCTAGTTGGTATCAGTGCCAAAATCTTAGGTGACGCAACCAATTTCTTGATGGATTTCTTCTTGATGCTGTTCGTTTTGTTCTTCTTATTAAGAGATCATGACAAAATCATCAGTGTGGTTCGTCATATTCTGCCGCTGTCTCGTAGCCAAGAAGACAAACTTCTAACAGAGATAGAACAAGTATCTAAATCAGCAGTAATGGGCTCATTCTTAACCGCAATCGCGCAAGGTTTTGCCGGCGGTTTAGGTATGTGGATTGCCGGTTTCCCAGGTCTATTCTGGGGTACTATGATGGGCTTTGCCTCTTTCATCCCAGTTGTGGGTACCGCATTAATCTGGATTCCAGCAGCAACCTACTTGTTCCTAACTGGTGATACCACGTGGGCGATTTTCCTAACGGTTTACTGTGTAGCGATTGTTGGTTCAATTGATAACCTTCTGCGTCCGCTGCTAATGCAAGGCAGTGCAGGCATGAATACCCTGATGATCTTCTTCTCACTATTGGGTGGTATTCAACTGTTTGGCCTAATTGGTCTTATCTACGGACCATTGATTTTTGCGATTACCATTGTCCTATTCAACATCTACGATGAAGAGTTTAAGGACTTTTTAAACCAGCAAGACAAGAGTTAACGAACTTGACGTCAACTTGATTGGCGAACCCGTATTAAACACTTCAAGCTTTGGGCGGATTATGCGAAAATCCGCCCTCATTTTTTGCTAACGATTCAACAGAGTGTCCTATGTCAGCTTATATTGCACCAAGCCAGATTGCTCAACGCCAACTCGCCTACTTTGAAGGCAAACATGTTTTAGTTGCCGGTGAGGCAGAAGACTTGTTCCCTGTTGAGTTAGCGAAGCATTGTGAATCTGTCTCTGTGTTTACTTCTAATTACAGCTACTACCGTCAATTAGAAGGCTACAACACCATCCAACGTTTTTATGGTGCGGAGTTTACCGAAGAGACTAAAGCCGACTTAGTGATGTTGTACTGGCCAAAAGCCAAAGCGGAAGCGGAATTTTTGTTGGCGATGCTATTTGCCAAGCTAGGCAAAGATACCGAGATCGTCGTGGTTGGTGAAAACCGTTCAGGCGTGAAAAGCATCGAGAAGATGTTTGCTCCTTACGGCAAAGTTGTTAAATACGATTCAGCGCGTCGTTGCTCTTTCTACTGGGGTCAATGCTTCGAGCAACCACAAGCGTTCAACCTGCAAGACTGGTTTAAGACCTACACGGTTAACATTGGTGAGCAATCACTTACGGTAAAAAGCCTTCCTGGCGTCTTCAGTCACGGTCAATTCGATGTCGGTAGCCAACTTCTGTTGGATACTCTGCCAAAACTAAAAGGCAAGGTACTGGATTTTGGCTGTGGTGCAGGCGTATTGGGCGCGGTGATGGCATCTCGTAACCCAGATATCGAGCTAGAAATGTGCGACATCAGTGCATTTGCCGTGGCATCAAGCCAAGCAACGCTAGAAGCGAATGGTTTAACGGGTAAAGTCTTCGCATCCGATGTCTATTCTGATACTGCAGAAGACTATCAGTTCATCATCAGTAACCCACCATTCCATTCAGGTTTAGACACTAGCTACAGCGCGACTGAGACCTTACTTTCTCAGGCTCCTAAGCATTTGAAGCGTTCTGGTGAGATGATTATTGTTGCGAATAGTTTCTTAAAATACATTCCAATTATTGAACAAGCGTTTGGAAAATGCGCGACTCTAAATAAGACCACTAAATTCGCGATCTATCACGCAAACAAATAACCTCTCTAGCACAGCGCAGGGTCATTATCTGCGCTGTCTGTTCATATTTTTGTCAAAACTCTATAAAAATGAGCTTTTGCACACGCTTTAAATACCACTTACTTGTCAAAGTAAAAAAACTCGTTAATTTCGTTAAATTGGAACCCGTTAATTCTATTCTCTGTACTTGTTTTCGCCCCTTTTAGCAGTACATCAAAGGAAAGTAGTACCCAATTTATGTTTAGATTCTATCGTAAGCAGAAGTTTAAGCGCCTTCAAAATACCCTAATGCTGGCATTTCTTGTCCTCAGTATTACCCCTGTGACACTTATCGCGATATTTTTCCTCCAATCGCACAGTCAGGATCTCCAGGAACAAAGCACCTCACACCTTGTTTCGGTTCGTGATACTAAGCAGCAGCAAATTGTCGATTACCTACAAGCTCAAGAATCCCAAGTGATGGGCTTTGTTCGCTCAGAATTGGCCAATGCCAGTGGCGGGCGATTTTATGGTTTGATCAATGCATTTCAACGATTGGGGTTAGATATTGACGAGGCACGCAGTAATGCACAGCAGCGCTATATTCAAGGCTCTGGCGATCAAATCAAAACGTCGATCCTCCCTGAATCCAGCAGCTTTATTGGCAGCGAGCGTTATCGCCTGCTCCACAAGCGCTACCATAATGCTTACCTAGAACTGCTTAAACGCTCTGATTTTGACGATATTCTCTTAGTTGATATCAACGGTAACGTCGCTTATTCCGTCTTTAAAAATGACGATTACGGCACCAATCTGCTGACAGGAAAATACAAGGACTCCAACCTAGGTATTACCTTTCAACGACTAGCCAAAGACGTAACCGACCGACGCAAATCTAACGAAGATTACACGCCGGTTATCGTTTCTGACTTTAAAGACGAGAATGGCAAACAGACCGCATGGCTAGGCGCACCTATCGTTCAACAAGGCTACCTACACAGTTACGCGATGTTTAGGCTACCAATCAACGGCATTACTAAGTTGATTGCGGATCTCAACAAGAGTTCGAATATTCAAACGCTGCTTGTAGGTGATGATCACCTGCCGCGTAGCCTTGCTCATTCACAAGAATCTATCAACTTGAGCCTTGATGTTGTCGATAAAGCATTGGCTGGCGAAACAGCGGTTGGCACCTTCGACAACACCCTAGATCAAGCGATCATCGCGGCATATACGCCAATTGAACTGAAATACGCAACATGGGCTCTTGTCGTAGAGCTGCCAGAGAAAGAGGCGTTTGCCCGTATTCATCAGTTAGAAAAGATCTTCGTGATCGTGATGCTAACGGCGATCATTCTGGTAGTCGTTGCATCGCACTATCTGTCTAACTTCATCACATCCCCACTGCTTAAACTGACGTGGGCTGCCGAAAAAGTATCGGCGGGTGATCTCGATGAAACCATGATCAATACCGAGCGCAAAGATGAGATAGGCCGACTCGCGGTGAGCTTCGAAAGAATGCAGCGATCTATTCGTGAAAAAATGCAGCTCATCAAAAGCCAAAACGATGAGCTTGAGGACAACCTTAAGACCATTCAAAAGCAAAACGAAGAGTTACAACTGGCAAATAAACTCAAAGATGAGTTCTTAGCGACTACTTCACATGAATTGAGAACACCACTGCATGGCATGGTGGGTATCGCTGAAGCGTTGATATCTGGAGCTAACGGCCCTATTCCTGCTAATCAGAAATATCAGTTGGATATCATCATCAATAGCGGTCAGAGATTGGCGACCTTGGTTGATGATCTGCTTGATTATCACAAGATGCGCTATGGCAGCTTAGATATTAAGAAATCAGCCGTTGATTTGTCGGCAGCCACCAGCTTGGTCCTAGAGTTGTCTCATCACCTATTGGGCAATAAGCCAATCCGTATTATTAACCAAGTCCCAAGTGATTTAGGTCTGGTTTCATCGGATCCTCAACGACTTGAGCAAGTGATGTATAACTTGGTCGGCAATGCCATCAAGTACACCTCAGAAGGTAAAATTGTTATCTCTGCCAGCGTTATCGATGACAACATTCGTGTACAAGTTGTCGATACTGGCCAAGGTATACCGGCCGAGTACCTTGAGCACATCTTTGAGCCATTGATTCAAGCAGGCCAAGATGCGAGTAACTACCGCCAAGGTGCAGGGCTTGGATTATCGATCAGTCGTCAGTTGATCGAGCTAATGGGCGGTTCACTGTACGTTAGTAGCCAACCAATGCTCGGCACTACGTTTAGCTTTACCCTGCCCCTAGCTACTCAAGATGAGTTAGACAGTTACAACGAATCAGGTCACTACTCGCACTTCCAAGCGCCTGATTTAATTGATAACAGCCAACAAGAAAATAGTGTTATCAGTGAAAACCCAGATGGCCCGTTATTGGTTATCGCCGATGATGAGCCGGTTAACCTGCGAGTATTAGACAGCTTCTTGAAGTTAGAAGGTTATCGAGTACGTACTGCATGTGATGGCCCTGAAACCATTGAACTGATTGAGAAAGAGAAGCCAGAGCTGCTTCTACTCGACATCATGATGCCAGGAATGAGCGGCTATCAGGTTTGTGAAGCACTGCGTAAGCAATACGATCATGCTCAGTTGCCAATCATCATGCTAACGGCACTCAACCAAGCAGAAGACCGTGTTCGAGGTTTCGAAGCTGGCGCCAATGACTACTTGTCTAAACCGTTCAACAAACAAGAACTAGCGGCTCGAATTACAGCACATCTATCAGCAAGCAAAGCTGAACAAAGACGCCTTGAAAACGACCAACTGCAACTCGAGCTCAAACATAGAGCGATGGTTGAGGCTAACTTGTTAGAAACTCAAGGCCGCTTATTAGAGCAACTAGAATCGGCACCTGAAGCCATCATCTGTATTCGTGACGACCAACGTATTCGCTTTGCTAACGAAGCTGCGGCGAAGCTATTCAGACGCGGACAAGAACAACTTAAACGCTCAATGGCCGACGAGATCATTGCGCCTAAATACCTTAAGGTAGAACAAGCCCACTACTGCGGTGATATTGATATCTATATAGACGATACACGTCAGCGCATACCAAGTGACATCCTTAAGCTGCCTGAAGGCTCAGGGCTCGACACCATGTATATCTTCAATGTAGGTGGTGGTGTTAACTCAAACCGAATCAATAACCTTGAAACGGCGGTTGAAGCTCTCTCTAGTTATGCCTTTGAAGGCGACAAAGATAAGTTGCAACAGTTGAAGGAGCTTGGCGGAGAATTTACTCGTCTTGCTGACAAGGCAACCGGTGAAGGTAAAAACAAGCAAGAGTTAATGCGCGAGGTACTGGTCGATGCGATGACGAATGCCATCATCTACTGGGAATCGGTGACTGGTGAAACCAAGTTCGCTTTCGCCGAGAAGAGTGGCTTGTGGCGCGTCTACTTAGACCGCAGTACGCTGCAAACTCGAACGCTAGACAAATACCTACGCGTAGAAACCCTACCGAAAACCCCTCGCTGGCGAACGGTACTGAGCTCAATCGAATTCATACTGGAACACTGTAAAGAACAGACGCCAGAAAGAACCCATATTGAGATGCTAAGAGATAAACTTCAGAAACTACTGACCAGTTAATCCCTGAACCAACATCACGATACTTTGAATAATGGAGCCCACCTAGCGTGGGCTTTTTTGTACGCCTAATAATCACAAAAAGTAGAATCCCATCGCTTGCAACGCACTTTTTTTACGCCCTTAAACAAGGAGGAATTCACGCCAATTACGTACAGTGTGAGCTCGTAACCGTCAGTACTTTTCGTTCTATTCTCAATCATATCTGACTCTTTGTTGCAGTTTGAGAAGCGAGTCACAACAGAACGGCAGATTTAATTTTCTAGGGAAATTTAACGTAAAATCGGCAAGTGACCAAGATCTACAATTACAAAATCCTAGCCTAAAGCTTTATAATAAAAAGCCCAGGTAGTTAGTGACCACTCACACCCAGCCGATACAGCAAAACCAAATGCGAGTCACATCACCCTAACAATTGCGCACAAAAAACCACCAAAGCACCCCATTTTGACGTTAATGACGTGGGATTGCTTGTTTTTAACGTTTTTGACGGGAAACGAGTTTGATTAATTCATCGATAAGGTGTTTTCTTACTCCTGCCAAAGGCCTACAGGCCACTCTTACCACTTCTCAGAATCAACGATGAATCTGGAGCAATGAAGAAGAGGTAGGCCTTTAACTAGAGTGTGTATCTACTAAACAATTTAGCGACAGATAACATTCAATCCATTAGTGAAATGAAAGCAAATAGTAAGGAACAGCTATGCTTGCCAATATAAAAAAAACAGCAATAGCAACAGCAATTATTGCAACTGCTACAACAGGTTTTGCATCAGTAGCAACAGCTGCAGAACGCAGTGAGTTGACTATTCACCCGAAAGAGTACACTACATTTGTACGTAACTTTAACCCGTACCTTGGTGCTACCAACCTACATACTACAACCGACTTCCTTTATGAGCCGTTAGTAGTATTTAACGAAATGCACGGTAACACTCCTGTGTTCCGTCTAGCTGAAAACTTCACAATGTCAGATGATCTGATGAGCGTAGTTTTCGACATTCGTAAGGGTGTTAAATGGTCTGACGGAGAAACTTTCTCTGCTGATGATGTTGTTTTTTCTTTCAACCTTGTAAAAGAGAAACCAGAGCTTGACCAATCTGGCATCAACTCTTGGGTAACTTCTGTAGAAAAACTGAACGACTACCAAGTTAAGTTCAGCCTAACAGAAGCTAACTCGAACGTACCTTACGAGATTGCTAAAGTACCAGTAGTACCTAAGCACATCTGGAAAGACGTGAAAGATCCATCAACGTTTACCAATGAGAACCCAGTAGGTTCTGGTCCGTTTACAGAAATCGATACGTTTACAGCTCAGCTATACATCCAGTGTGCTAACCCGAACTACTGGGATGCAGACAACCTAGATGTTGACTGTCTACGTGTTCCACAAATTGCGAACAACGACCAGTTCCTAGGTAAAGTTGTAAACAGTGAAATGGACTGGACGTCTTCTTTCGTTCCAGATATCGATCGTACATACGCTGCAGCTAGCCCTAAACACCACTACTGGTACCCGCCAGCAGGTACACAGGCATTCATAGTTAACTTCAAGCACCCTGATGCTGCGAAGCATGAAGCATTGAGCAACGTTGAATTCCGTCGTGCTTTCTCTATGGCTCTTGACCGTCAAACTATCATCGATATCGCATTCTACGGTGGCGGTACTGTGAACGATTTCGCATCGGGTCTTGGCTACGCATTTGAAGCTTGGTCTGATGAAAAAACTCATGACAAGTACAAAGGCTTCAACACTTACAACGCTGAAGGCGCGAAGAAGCTTCTTGCTGACGCTGGCTTCAAAGATGTAAACAAAGATGGTTTTGTTGACACTCCATCAGGCAAGTCTTTCGAACTAATGATTCAATCGCCAAACGGCTGGACTGACTTCAACAACACAGTTCAACTAGCGGTAGAACAGCTAAACGAAATCGGTATTAAAGCGAAAGCTCGTACACCTGACTTCTCTGTTTACAACCAAGCAATGCTTGAAGGTACATACGACGTAGCATACACAAACTACTTCCACGGTGCGGATCCATACACGTACTGGAACAGTGCTTACAACTCATCACTTCAATCTGGTGATGGTATGCCTCGTTTCGCGATGCACTTCTACCAAAACGACAAGCTAGATGGTCTTCTAAACAGCTTCTACAAAACAGCTGACAAGAACGAGCAGCTAGATATTGCACACGGTATCCAGCAAATCATCGCTGCAGACCAAGTGACAATCCCAGTGATGTCTGGTGCTTACATGTACCAATACAACACGACTCGCTTCACTGGTTGGTGGAACGAAGAAAATCCAAAAGGCCGTCCAAACATTTGGGCTGGTATTCCAGAGCGTCTACTTCATGTACTGGACCTAAAACCAGTTAAATAAGTAATCGTTCAATCTTTGCGGCGTAACTTCTTACGCCGCTTATAAAAATCCCCACACTATCAATTGAAAGTATGGCGCTAGTCGTCAGGGGATTTTTCGTTCCAAATTTCGCTAGGAGCGACCTGAATCCAGAAACAGGGAAACAATCTGGGTGAGTAAGGTGTGAGTTATGGGTTATTTTTTAAGACGTTTGTCATTTTATTTTGTCGCGCTATTAGTTGCAGCGACGTTAAACTTTATTATTCCAAGAGCAATGCCTGGTGACCCAGTTACCATGATGTTTGCGAACGCTTCTGTACAAGTTACTCCTGAGCGTATTGCGGCAATGAAAGAACTATTAGGCTTCGTTGATGGTGGCTTACTGGTTCAATACGGCGCATACATGAAGAACATTCTAAGCTGGGAGCTTGGTACATCAATTCAATTCTACCCACTTTCAGTAAATACACTGTTAGGTGGCGCATTCGGTTGGTCGCTATTCTTAGCAGGCACTGCCGTTATTCTTTCTTTCTCGATTGGCTCAATCCTAGGTATTTTTGCAGCGTGGAAACGTGGCAGTAAATACGATGCCTTTGTTACTCCAGGGATGCTTATTCTACAAGCCGTTCCTCAAGTTGTTATTGCAATGCTTGCGCTATTTACCTTCGCAATTGGTTTGAAGTGGTTCCCAACTGGCTACGCCTATACCGCTGGTACGATACCTGACTGGACAAGTTGGGCATTCATCAAAGACGTTGCTTACCACGCTTTCTTGCCTCTGGTATGTGCTTCGGTTGTTCAAATTGGTGGCTTCCTAGTAAACATGCGTAACAACATGATCAACCTACTAGCCGAAGACTACATCACCATGGCGAAAGGCAAAGGCCTGAGCGAAAACCGAGTGGTATTCAACTACGCAGCTCGTAACGCGATGCTACCTAGTGTGACAGCCCTTTCAATGTCGCTAGGTATGGCAATCGGTGGTCAGTTAATTATCGAAATCATCTTTAACTACCCGGGTCTTGGCAGCGTACTTTTCAACGCAATTAACGCTCGTGACTACCAAGTACTGCAAGGTCAGCTGCTTATCATGACGCTATTCATGCTGTTCTTTAACCTAGTTGCAGACATGCTTTACGTTGTTCTTGACCCTCGTCTTCGTAAGGGTGGTAAATAATCATGAAAGACTTTCTAAAACTCATTTGGCGTAACCCGATGGCCCTAACAGGCGTCATCATCCTAAGTATTTTTATTCTTGGCGCGATTGCAGCTCCATTAATCACCAAACATGTACCAGACAAGCGTACAGGTAACCCACACGAATATCCTGGTTTCGTGGTGAAGTCTGCACAAACTAACCCTGATGGCTGGGTTGCTCAAAATCTAGCAGACGACCGTCGTACATTGATCATGTCTAAAAAAGCAGACCACGTACTAGGTACAACTCGTATGGGTCGTGACGTTTGGTCTCAAGTGGTATACGGCGCACGCGTATCTCTTGCTGTAGGTTTTGGTGCGGGTCTAACCGTATGTTTACTCGCAACTGTTATTGGTGTTTCTGCAGGTTACTTCGGTGGCCGTGTCGATGACGTTCTAACAGCCGCAATGAACATCATGCTGGTAATCCCTCAATACCCATTACTGTTCGTAGTAGCAGCCTTTATCGGTGAGGCAGGGCCACTCACCATAACCTTGGTTATCGGCTTTATGTCCTGGGCTTGGGGCGCCCGTGTTGTTCGCTCCCAGACCTTAGCACTGCGTGAAAAAGAGTTTGTAAAAGCCGCTGAAGTTTTGGGTGAATCTTCATTCCGCATCATCTTCGTAGAGATTCTGCCAAACCTTATCTCTATCGTTGGCGCAAGCTTCATCGGTTCGGTGATGTACGCAATCATGATGGAAGCAACCATCTCGTTCCTAGGTCTTGGTGACCCGAACACAATCAGCTGGGGCATCATGCTTTACAACGTTCAAACCTCTTCATCAATGCTGATTGGCGCTTGGTGGGAACTGCTGGCTCCTTGTATCGCACTGACACTACTTGTAACTGGCCTTGCTCTACTTAACTTCGCGGTCGATGAAATTGCTAACCCGCAACTGCGTTCTCACAAAGGCATGAAGCGTTGGAAGAAACTAGCAGCACAAGACAAAGAAGAACGTGAACCAGAACTACCACCACAAAATGCACTTTGGAGCGGAGATAAATAATCATGTCTGAACCACTAATTTCTATCCGCAACTTATGCGTGGATTACATCACAGAGTCAGGCGATGTTCGTGCGTGTAACAACGTAAGTTTCGACATCGCTCCAGGTGAAGTATTCGGCCTAGCTGGTGAATCTGGCTGTGGTAAATCAACGGTCGCTTTCTCTCTTATGCGTCTTCATAAGCCGCCCGCTTACATCAGTGGTGGTGAGGTTATCTTCAACGGTGAGAACATCCTTGAATACAGTGATGACCGTATGCAGTCGTTCCGTTGGAGTGAGATGTCGATGGTATTCCAGAGCGCGATGAACGCACTCAACCCAGTACTACCGATGGAAGAGCAGTTCTGTGACGTAATCATGCGTCACACCAACATGACTCGCGAGCAAGCTAAGCAGCGTGCTGAAGGTCTACTTGAAATCGTCGATATTCACCCGAGCCGATTGAGTGACTATCCTCACCAATTCTCTGGCGGCATGCGTCAGCGCTTGGTTATTGCTATCGCGTTAGCACTGAATCCAAAGCTGATCATTATGGATGAGCCGACAACCGCACTTGATGTGGTTGTGCAACGCGAAATCCTACAAAAGATCTATGCACTGAAAGAAGAGTTTGGCTTCTCGATTCTGTTCATCACCCATGACTTGTCATTGATGGTCGAGTTCTCTGACCGCATCGGCATCATGTACTCAGGTGAGCTAATCGAAGTAGCTAACTCTCAAGATATTCTAGAAAACCCTTACCACCCTTACACCAAAGGGTTGGGAAGTTCTTTCCCTCCACTGACAGGGCCAAAGACAAAGTTAGCAGGTATTCCGGGTAACCCTCTGAACCTGTTAGAGATCCCTGAAGGGTGTCGTTTCCAAGCTCGTTGTGACCGTGTACATGAAACGTGTACCAAGGTGCCAACCAAGCTGCGTTCTATCGACCCGGGACATTTGTCTAACTGCCACCTGTACGGTGACCCAATAGTACAAAGGAAGCTATAGCTTGCACGCTGACTCAGCGTGAATAACGAACAAGGCGGCTCGACCGCCTAAAAACAAGCAAAGCGAATAAGGATTCTGGAGACAATTATGAGCAAAGATTTCGGTCAATTATTGGTAGAAGGCAAGAATGTCGTAAAAGACTTCCCAATAAGCAGTACCACCATTCAAACCCCAATGATGCGTGCGATTAACGACGTGTCATTCAAGATGTACAAAAGCCGTGGCCTAGCAGTGGTTGGTGAGTCTGGTTCAGGCAAATCAACAACCGCAAAAATGATCGCAAAAATGTACGCACCTTCAGGTGGCATGATCGAATACAAAGGTCGTGATATCCAAGAGATCTCAAGCAGAAAAGATCTTATGCACTACCGTGAAGGTGTGCAGATGGTATGGCAAGACCCGTTTGGTTCATTGAACCCAACACACAATATCTTCCACCACATTGCTCGACCACTGTTGATCCACAAGAAGGTAACCCCGGGCAATAAGAGAGAACTAGAAGAACGTGTTTACGATCTTTTAGAGCAAGTGGGCCTGATCCCACCAAAAGAGACGGCGAAGAAGTACCCTCACCAACTGTCTGGCGGCCAACGTCAACGTGTCAACCTAGCCCGCAACATCGCGGTAGGTGCCGAAGTTGTACTAGCCGATGAGCCAACTTCAATGCTTGATGTATCGATTCGTGCCGGTGTTTTGAACCTGATGGAAGAGATGAAGTTCGAGAAGCAAATGTCTCTGCTTTACATCACTCACGATATCGCAACCGCTCGTTACATCGCTGAAGACCTTTCGGTGATGTACGTGGGACACATGGTGGAATGGGGCGATACCGATGACGTGATTGCTAACCCTCAGCACCCATACACCCAATTGCTTGTTTCGGCCGTTCCAGATCCTAAGAAGTCGATCCACGAGCAACTTGCAGGCAACAAAGGTGAGATTCCTCTGTGGACACCAGTATCAGCAGGCTGCCCATTTGCAGGCCGATGTACTCACGCAATGGATAAGTGCAAAGAGCAGCTACCAGGGGTTACGCAGCTCGCTGATAACCACTTTGTGCGCTGTTACCTACACGAAAGCTAAGCAATAAAACCCAAGTTAGGGTCTTCGGACCCTAACTATTTATATCCAAAACATTCAAGTACCTAGCCAATAGAAACTAGGACTGTCGGAGAATATTGATGCTGTTATTGACCAACCATATTGGCTATGAGTCCACAGGCCCGAAGCAAGCTATCCTACAAACTAAGAAAGCTCGCCTATCAAGCACTACGGCTCTACTCGTCTGTGCTGACAACCATATGACTGTCGGAAATTTTGATGTGGTTAAACAAGGCCGCGTAGCAAATTGGCATCAAGGGCAATTCTTCACTATTGATTTCAGTTCAGTCACTGAATCTGGTCGCTACTACCTACGTTTTGACAACCTGCGTTCAGAAGTATTTGAGATTGGTAGCAACCTATTAATGAACCACACGTTTTCTGATGTGCTTCATTACTTTAAGTCACAACGCTGTGGCGGGATTTTCGACAAAAAAGATCGACAAGCACAAATTCTAGGTACCGACCGATACGTCGATGTCCACGGTGGATGGTATGACGCATCAGGTGATGTCAGTAAGTATTTTAGCCACCTGTCTTATGGTAACTACCTAAACCCACAACAAATTCCGATGGTCGTTTGGAACATGCTAAAAAGCGTACGCTTGACTGGCCATAACCCAGACTTCCCGAAATTCTCCATGACTCGTCTAACGGAAGAGGCTCTGTTCGGTGCCGACTTCTTAGTGCGTATGCAAGACGCTGACGGATACTTCTATATGACGGTATTCGACAAATGGAGCAAAGATATCAACCAACGCGATATCTGCGCTTATGCGACTCAAGAAGGTCATAAATCAACGGACTTACAAGCGGGCTACCGACAAGGTGCAGGTGTTGCTATCGCAGCATTAGCCGCAGCTTCTGAGCTTGAAATCTCTGGTAGCTACTCGAGCCACACATACCTTGAAATGGCGGTTAAGGGTTACTGGCATCTAAAAGAGTACAACCTCCAGTATCTAAACGATGGTGAAGAGAACATCATCGATGAGTATTGCGCCCTACTCGCAGCCAATGAGCTGTATCGCGTAACACAAGACCAGCAATACCTATCAGAAGCAAGAACTTGGGCGACTCGTTTAATCTCTCGTCAGCAATCCGATGATTCATTTGAGCACTTCTGGTCGGCAAACTCTGATGGCTCTCGTCCATACTTTCACGCAGCTGAAGCCGGTCTTCCTGTGATTGCACTATGTGAATACATCGACAACGAAACCGATGCTGAATTAAAAGAACAGGCGCGCACAGTTGTTGAACAAGCTTGTCAGTTCGAAATCAACATCACCGACAAAGTCACCAACCCATTTGGCTATCCAAGACAATACGTTAAATCTGTCGATGGTGATAAACGTGATGCCTTCTTCGTCGCTCAACAGAACGAAACCGGTTACTGGTGGCAAGGCGAGAACGCACGCCTTGGCTCACTCGCAACCATGGCTTACCTAGTTCAACCGCACATTAAAGATAGCGAACTTCAAGAGCGCTTAATCCAGCTTTCACAAAATAGCCTTGATTGGATCTTGGGCCTCAACCCATACCACATGTGCATGCTCGATGGTCATGGCCATAACAACCCAGACTACCTACCTCAGCTTGGGTTCTTCAATGCGAAAGGCGGTATCTGTAATGGCATCACAGCTGGTTTTGAAGATGAACAAGACATTGCGTTCAATCCACCAGCACAAAAAGATGACATGCTTCAAAACTGGCGCTGGGGTGAGCAATGGATCCCTCATGGTGCGTGGTTCTTATTAGCAACCGCTGCACAGTTCAACTTCTTAGCTCAGCGTAAGGAGCAATAATAATGACTCTTTACTACGTCGGTATTGATGGTGGTGGTACTTCTTGTCGTGCTCGTATTCGTGACGCTCAAGGCAAACTGATTGGTGAAGCGAAAAGTGGCAGTGGCAACATCCTTTTGGGTGTTGATGTTGCGATGAGCTCAATTATTGATGCCATCACAAAAGCGGCACAACAAGGGCAACTCAACTCAGACCATTTTTCAAATATGCATGTTGGCCTAGCGCTGGCTGGCGCTGAGCAAAAATCAGCATGGTTCGACTTCATGGCTCAACCACACCCTTTCGCAAGCATGACACTAAATACCGACGCTTATGGCGCTTGCATTGGTGCTCACAATGGCCAAGACGGCGCAATCATGATCGGTGGTACGGGTTCTTGCGGTATCTTCCTAAAAGACGGTGAGCAACATGTGGTTGGCGGTCGTGAATTTCCGATTTCAGATCAAGGCGGCGGCGCAGTCATGGGCTTACGTTTGATTCAACAAGTCTTGCTTGCAGAAGACGGTATTCGCAACAAAACCCCGCTGACTCTACATGTGATGAATCACTTTAATAATGATGTGGATGCCATTGTCGAATGGTCAAAAGGTGCTATTCCAAAGGATTACGGTCAATTCTCACCAGTTATTTTTCAACTCGCTAACGAAGGTGACGAACTGGCTATCGATATGCTCAAGCAAACCGCGGCTGATATCGAAATGTTTGTCTTAGCACTGCATCGAAAAGGCGCTGACAAGGTGTGCTTAATGGGAAGTATCGCTGAGCGTATTCTCAACTGGCTATCACCACCAGTACAACAATGGATCGTTAAACCTCAATTCGACGCTATTGAAGGCGCATTGATGTTTGCCGGAAAACCACAACACAACTTGTATCAACAGGCTTAGCAGGGAAGTTATATGAATTATCGCATCGACTTAGCTGTTCTTTCTGAACAAAAAAATAACTGCCGATTTGGCCTTACGGTACATAACTTAAGTGACCTCGACGTAAAAGATTGGTCTCTGCACTTTGCATTTGATCGTTTCATCCTTCCAGAGAGTTTATCGCAAGGAGAGCTGACTCAAGTTGGCAGCTTTTGCTCATTCACACCAAGTTCGTCAGTGTTAAAGGCCAACAACCATTACTACCTTGAATTCAGTATTCAAAGCGCACCATTCCGCTTCTATTCTGATGGCCTTAACGATGCCTTTATCCAGTCACATAATGATGGAGAAACATCGGTACTGCCTGTCGCGATATCACCCATAGTACTGGCTTCGCCATACCGTGAACGCAATCAAATACCTGAAGTTAACGCTGCTGAGATTGCATTGATTCCTCAGCCTAATCAGATCGAATTTCAGCAAGGTAGTTTCGCGCTAAGTAACTTCGCGCTAAATAACGACTGCAGAATTGAGGTTCAATCTCATCTTGCTGATAAGGCAGTCTCTTGGTTCCAGCAAGAGTTGCTCTCGACCTTTGAGCTGTCTCTTTCGACCGCGCTTTCAGCTGAACTTTCAAAAGACGAAAGCGGCAACATTCTATTTCGCAGCAACCCGACGTTAGATGAAGCCGAATACAAACTGACCATCACTGCACAACAGATTATTGCTGAATCAGGCAGCCAGTCGGGCTTTACACACGCTGTGGCAAGCTTGATTCAACTAGTTCAACAACTGGACGCAGAGAACTTCTCTCTACCATGTTGCAAGATAGCCGACCAACCGCGCTTTAAGTACCGCGGCATGATGTTGGACTGCGCTCGTCACTTCCACTCAGTAGAGCAAGTGAAGCGTTTAATCAATCAACTGGCGCACTACAAGTTCAACGTATTTCATTGGCACCTAACTGACGATGAAGGTTGGAGAATTGAGATAAAGAGCCTGCCACAGCTAACAGAAATTGGCGCTTGGCGTGGCCCTGATCATGCACTAGAGCCGCAATATACCCACATTGCGGAAAACTACGGCGGCTTCTACACGCAACAACAAATTCGTGAAGTCATTGAATATGCAGAGCAACGCAGCATCACGGTGATCCCAGAGATCGATATTCCGGGACACTGCCGTGCCGCAATCAAATCACTGCCTGACATGTTGGTAGAGCAAGCTGACACTACTCAATACAAAAGCATTCAGCACTACAACGACAACGTCCTAAACCCAGGTTTACCAGGCACTTACCAATTTCTAGATGCAGTTATTGAAGAAGTCGCAGAGCTGTTCCCGAGCGAATTAATTCACATGGGTGCAGACGAAGTGCCACCGGGAGTGTGGAGCAACAGCCCTGCTGCTCAAGCATTGATGAAAGAACACCAGTACCAAGACAGCAAAGACCTACAAGGCCACCTATTCCGCTATGCCGAAAACAAGCTTAAGCAACTCGGCAAACGCATGGTCGGCTGGGAAGAAGCACAGCACGGCGACAAAGTGAGTAAAGAGACCATCATCTACTCATGGCTCAGTGAAGAAGCGGCTGTCAATTGCGCTCGCCAAGGCTTTGATGTGGTGTTGCAACCTGCACAGTTTACCTATCTCGACATGACCCAAGATTATGCACCGGAAGAACCGGGCGTAGATTGGGCTGCCGTTATCCCATTAGAACAAGCTTATACCTACGAAGCACTTGCTGAGGTATCCGACACCGACCCAATTCGTAAGCGGATCCGCGGAATTCAGTGTGCTCTATGGTGTGAGATCGTCACCAACCAAAAGCGTATGGATTACATGGTATTCCCAAGAATTAGCGCTTTAGCTGAAGGATGTTGGACACATAAAAACAACCGAAACTGGCTAGATTACCTATCTCGCCTAAAGGGGCATCTGCCATTACTCGACAAACTCAATGTTGATTATCGCAACCCTTGGAAAGCTCAATAAAACAAACCAAAGCGACACTCATATCGAGTGGTTGCTGACTCAAATTAAGGTGCTCAGTTAGATACGACTCAGCATCACTATTTAAAAATTAGCTGCATAGATGCAGTTTGTTAAAAAGGAAATGACAATGAAATACGGCTATTTCGATAACGACAATCGCGAATACGTCATCACTCGCCCTGATGTACCAGCACCTTGGACAAACTACCTAGGTACTGAAAAGTTTTGTACCGTGATTTCGCACAATGCGGGCGGTTACTCGTTCTACAATTCTCCGGAATACAACCGTGTTACTAAGTTCCGTCCAAACGGCACCTTTGACCGTCCTGGACACTATGTGTACCTGCGTGATGATGAGACAGGTGATTACTGGTCTATCTCTTGGCAACCAGTGGCCAAGAGCCTAGATGAAGCGAACTACGAAGTTCGTCACGGCCTGTCATACTCAAAATTCAAATGTGAATACAGCGGCATTACCGCAACCAAGACGCTATTCGTACCTAAGGGTGAAGATGCAGAAGTTTGGGACGTTGTATTAAAGAACAACACTGACAAGCCACGTACTATCAGCACTTTCTCGTTTGTTGAGTTCTCTTTCAGCCATATTCAATCAGACAATCAAAACCATCAGATGTCTTTGTACTCTGCGGGCACGTCTTACCAAGAAGGTGTTCTGGAATACGACCTGTACTACAACACTAACGACTTTGAAGGCTTCTACTACCTAGCTTCAACTTTCTCACCAGACAGCTACGATGGCCAACGTGACAACTTCCTTGGTATGTACCGTGATGAAGCAAATCCAATTGCGGTTGAAAACGGTAAGTGTTCTAACAGCGCTCAAACTTGTTACAACCATTGTGGTTCTCTGCACAAGCAATTTACGATTCAACCCGGTGAAGAAGTTCGCTTTGCGTATGTACTCGGTATCGGTAAAGGCAACGGTGAACGCCTACGTGAGAAGTACCAAGACACAGCAAACGTAGACGCCGCTTTCCAAGGCATCAAAGATCACTGGGACGAGCGTTGCAACAAATTCCAAGTTAAGTCGCCAAACGAAGGCTTAGACACAATGATCAACACGTGGACGCTATACCAAGCGGAAACCTGTGTGGTTTGGTCACGCTTTGCATCATTCATCGAAGTTGGCGGTCGTACTGGTCTTGGTTACCGTGATACGGCTCAAGATGCTATTTCAGTACCCCATGCCAACCCACAAATGACCAAGAAACGTATTATCGACCTGCTTCGCGGCCAAGTGAAAGCGGGCTACGGTCTACACTTGTTCGATCCTGACTGGTTCGATCCAGAGAAAGCCGACGTTGAGCCATCAAAATCACCAACAGTTGTTCCAACACCGTCAGATGACGACAAGATCCACGGCATTGAAGACACATGTTCTGATGACCACCTATGGATCGTTCCGACCATTATCAAATACGTAATGGAAACCGGTGAGCACGACTTCTTCGATGAAGTGATTCCATACGCAGACGGTGGCGAGGCGACAGTTTATGAACACATGAAAGCGGCACTGAACTTCTCTGCTGAATACGTGGGTCAAACGGGTATCTGTAAAGGTCTTCGAGCTGACTGGAATGACTGTTTGAACCTAGGTGGTGGTGAATCTTCAATGGTTTCATTCCTACACTTCTGGGCGCTACAAGAATTCCTAGATCTTGCTAAGTTCCGTAATAACGATGCTGATGTTGCGAAATACACTGAAATGGCAGCTAACGTTCGCGAAGCGTGTGAAACGCACCTTTGGGATGACGAAGGCGGCTGGTACATCCGTGGTCTAACTAAAAATGGCGACAAGATCGGTACCGCTCAACAAGCTGAAGGTCGTGTACACCTTGAGTCAAACACGCTAGCCGTTCTATCTGGTGCTGTATCTCAAGAACGCGGTGAGAAAGCGATGGACGCTGTTGATGAGAACCTTTTCTCAGAATACGGCCTACACCTAAACTCTCCTTCATTTGCAACACCAAACGATGATATCGGTTTCGTAACTCGCGTTTACCAAGGCGTAAAAGAGAACGGCGCAATCTTCTCTCACCCTAACCCATGGGCCTGGGTAGCAGAAGCGAAACTAGGCCGTGGTGACCGTGCGATGAAATTCTATGACGCACTGAACCCATACAACCAAAACGACATGATTGAAACGCGTTACGCAGAACCATACTCGTACGTGCAGTTCATCATGGGTAAAGATCACCAAGACCACGGCCGTGCAAACCACCCATGGTTAACAGGCACCTCTGGTTGGGCTTACTTTGCGGTAACCAACTTCATTCTAGGTGTTCGTACTGGCTTCGAAGGATTAACGGTTGATCCTTGTATCCCAACGGATTGGCCAGAGTTCGAGGTTACTCGTCAATGGCGTGGCGCGACTTACAACATCACAGTGCAAAACCCGAATGCAGTAAGCAAAGGCGTTGCCTCTATCACTATCAATGGTGAGTCAGTTGAAGGCGCAATCCCAGTACAAGCAGAAGGCAGCGTGAACGATGTTGTCGTTGTTCTAGGCTAGTCACGCAATTTAACGAACAGCTCTTGTCTCAAGTCTTTACAGGCTTGAGACAATGAGACTAAAAGGATTTTCTAATGATTAAATTTGGTACAGGTGGCTGGCGCGCTTTCATTGGTGAGGAGTTCACTAGAGAAAACGTCCGTTTGGTAGCGCAAGCACTCGCTAACATCATCAACAACGAAGATGCAGCCAAGAATGGGTTTGTGATCGGCTATGACCGTCGTTTCCTTTCCGATAAAGCCGCATGTTGGTTTGCAGAAGTACTTGCGGCGAACAACATCAAAGTAAGCTTCATCGATAAGTTTGTTCCAACACCTATCGTGATGTTCCAAGCAAAAGAGATGGGATGCACCTACTCGGCGTGTATTACCGCCTCTCACAACCCAGCCGATTACAATGGCATCAAGGTATTCATTGAAGGTGGCCGTGATGCTGATGAGATCATCACAGAGAAGATCGAACAGCAAATCGCAACACTGACCAACGAAGATATTATTCGTGTCGATTTCGAGCAAGCATTAAACGACAAAGAAATCGAGATCATCAACCCGATGAACGACTTTGTTGATTCAATCATCAACTTCATCGATATCGATTCGATCAAGAAAGCTAACCTACGCGTGCTGATCGACCCAATGTTTGGCGTTGCAAAAAATGCTCTGCAAACCGTGCTGATTAACGGTCGCTGTGATGTCGACGTCATCAACGATGGCAAAAACCCAGATTTTGGTGGCTTAATGCCGTCGCCAAATGCTGCAACGCTGTATCGCTTGAAGCACTTAGTTGCAGCAGAAGGCTATGACATTGGTATTGGTACTGATGGCGATGCTGACCGTTTGGGAATCATCGATGAGAAAGGTCACTTCATTCACCCTAACGAAGTGCTACTCCTGCTTTACTACTACTTGCTGGAATACAAAGGCTGGAAGGGCTCTGTCGTTCGTAACATCGCAACCACACACCTACTGGATAAAGTGGCGGCAGATCATGGTGAGAAGAGCTTTGAAGTTCCTGTAGGCTTTAAGCATATCAGCTCTCAAATGGAAGCCGATGATTCACTGATTGGTGGTGAAAGCTCGGGCGGTTTAACCATTCGAGGTCACATCAAAGGTAAGGATGGCGTGTTCGCATCGAGCTTACTGGTTGAGATGATCAGTGTGACAGGCAAGAAGCTGTCTGAGCTGCTTGATGAGATTTACTCTAAGTATGGCTATGCGTATACGGCGGAAGGCGATTGCAAGTTTAAACCTTCAGAGAAGGAAGCGCTCTACACCAAGATTTACGTAGAGAAACAACTACCTGAATTTGAATACGAAATTGAAAAAGTCAGCTATGAAGATGGCGCCAAGGTGTACTTCAAGAATGGCGGCTGGGTGATTGCTCGTTTCTCAGGAACTGAGCCATTGCTACGAATCTTCGCTGAAATGGAAGATAAAGACACAGCAGAACATGTTCTTCAAAAAGTGAAAGACTTCCTCTCTCTATAGGCTTATAGAGCGCAGCAGTCTTGTATGGGACTTAACAAATCACTGCCTTGTTAACCCCTATAGATGAAGAACTTTTACCCAGTACTTTCGATTAAAGTGCTGGGCTTTTTTATGGTTCATCACGAATTATCGGTACTATGAGTTGTACCTAATTAGAAAGCCAATACGCCTTTGGTATCCACTTTTACGTTGACCGGCATACCAACTTCAAGCGCTTCTGGCGAGGTTGCCAATAGCTTTTGACCATGAGCTTCAATAACATAACGACAATGGTCGCCCATAAATTGCTGCTCTAGTACTGAAATAGCACTGTCTTGTTCATAACTAGCTTGAATATGCTGTGGTCTTAAAAGAAGCTCACACGCACTGCCGAATTCAATCTCCGTTTGTGGTTTAGCTTCAACCACACCCAAGCTGGTTTCAAACTCCAGCTCTGAAATACGCTTTGCATTGAGGTAACTGCCGCCGCCCAAAAAGTCTGCAACAAACTTACTCGATGGATGGAAATAAAGCTCCGATGCCGAACCATACTGTTCAATCACACCATGGTTCATTACTGCCATCTTATCTGCAAACGCGAACGCCTCTTCACGACTGTGAGTCACAAAAATAGCTGTCACACCCTGCTTTTTAAAGATCTTACGAATCTGAGAGATCAACTCATGGCGAACCTGAGTATCGATGTTTGAGAAAGGTTCATCCAATAACAATAAATCTGGCTTGTATGCTAAAGAACGAGCAATCGCTACGCGCTGCTGTTGACCACCAGAAAGTTGATGTGGGTATCGGTCACCGAATTCATCTAAATGAACCAGCTCCAACATCTCTTGGACTTTCTCTTTCTTTTGCTGATCAGAGAGATCTTTAAGGCCAAAACCGACATTTTGGTTTACCGTCAGGTGCGGAAACAGGGCGTAATCTTGGAAAATCATACCGATGTTTCGTTGCTCTGGTGGCAACCAATTATCACCATCATCAATGGTTTGACAGTTCAAGCTCATGATTCCGCTACTTAATGGAAGCAGCCCTGCAACCGCCTTAAGCAAAGTTGTTTTTCCGCAGCCACTGGCACCAAGAAGACAAACAATTTCACCATGCTCAACTTCTAACGAGAGCGATTCCAAGATGGTTTGCGACTCATATTTACAAGTCAGATCTTTAATTGATAATGCACAACTCATTAGTGTTTCTGCTCCAAAGAACGGTTAACGATGATCAGAGGAATTAAACCCACCAACACCAATAATACAGCAGGCATCGCCGCCAATTCTAGGTGCTCATCTGAGGCATAGTTATAAACATAAGTCGCCAATGTCTCGAAGTTGAAAGGACGCAGCAGCAAGGCCGCATTCAACTCTTTCATTGATTCGATAAACACCAGTAAGCCAGCGATCAATGCGCCACGTTTAATCAAAGGTAAATGAACACGGCGTAACATCTGATTGGTATTGCAACCCATGGTTTTTGAGGCCATATCCAATGAAGGGGATACTTTACTCAAGCTGCTTTCAATACTGCCAATTGCCACTGCAGAGAAACGTACGACCATGGCAAAAATTAGCGCGAACATGGAGCCAGAGAAGATCAAACCAGGTCGCCCCCACTCCATCACTTTCGCAATGTCATTGACCAAGTGATCCATGAACAAAACAGGTACCATCACCCCAATCGCTAACACGGTGCCTGGAACGGCATAGCCCATCGAAGCGAGACGCATATAAGCCTGATTTTTCTTACTCGGACTAACGCGTTGATTAAAGTTAACAATCATCGCGATAATCACGCCAATAATCGCAGCAGCTACCGAAACGTAAAGGCTGTTGATGGCATATTCTCTGAATTCAGGGGTCCAGCTTTGAGCAAAATATTTGTAGGCGTAAATAATGAGCTGGCCAAGAGGGAATAAGAACGCAACGCAAACTAATCCCCAGCACCAGAATAGTGCCAGCCATTTTTTCCAACCAGAAAGGTCGTAACGAAAATCTTCGCGGCTGCTGAACTGATTCTGGAATAGCTTCTGCTTACGGCGACTGTATCGCTCTGAGCTCAACAGTAGGATCACGATAACCAGCATGATTGCCGATATTTTCGCAGCTGCCGTTAAGCTTGAGTAGCCTAGCCAAGTATCATAAACCGCAGTCGTTAAAGTATTTACCGCAAAGTAACTCACGGTACCAAAGTCACCGATGGTCTCCATAGCAACAAGCGATAAACCGACCGCCATTGATGGACGAACAAGTGGTAAGGAGATACGACGGAAGCTTTCCCAAGGCGAGCATTTTAGCAAACGAGCAGATTGTAATAAGGAGACGTTTTGCTCCATAAATGCCGCGCGGCACAGCAAATAAACATAAGGATAGAGAACGAGAGACAGAACAATAATAGCGCCGGATAAGGTTCTAATATCCGGGAACCAATACTCACCGGGTCCCCACCCAGTAAGATCTCGCAGTAGAACCTGAACAGGGCCGGCAAAGTCGAACCAATCGGTAAAGATATAGCCAACAATATAGCCTGGCATTGCTAATGGCAGGACGAGTGCCCACTGCAAAACACGCTCTCCCGGAACACGGCACATTGCCATAACCCAAGCCGACGGAATACCAAAAACTAAAGACAGGAACATGGTTCCTATGACTAAAACCACCGTATTGTAGGCATAGGTAGGCATCACTGTGGACATCAGATGAGAAAATAGCTCATCTGTTTCTCCAACAGCCGTCGTAAAAATCGCTAAGATCGGTAAAACCAGTAATACAGCAATAATGCCGCTACTGGTGTTCCATAAATAATTCTTTTCTTTCATCGCCTAACTACAACGAGGCTTAATGAAACACAAATGCATTTGCAAATACATCTCATATCCTTTTAATGGTGGGGTTATTTATACCCATATACTCTAATGACTTCAAGGTGAGATGCTAATAACTCAAGGGATCAACGGGGTGCTTTGTATCAAAAAGTGATTTTCCAATAACAAACAACCCCAAGTAGCCAAAATGGCGACTTGAGGTTGTCATTTTACTTAGGCCGAAGCCTACCGTAATAAATTATAGATCGAACTTAACTTCGTCTAATAGCTTGATTGCAGCCGCGTGGTGGTTTGCAATTTCGTCTAGAGAAATAGTATCCGCTTTGAACTCGCCCCATGAAGCAACAAGCTCAGAAGGTTTAACGTCTGCTTTCACTGGGTATTCGTAGTTCACTTCTGCGTACATGCTTTGTGCTGTGTCACCAGATAGGAATTCCATCAGCTTAACGGCATTCTCTTCATTTGGAGAGTATTTAGCCATTGCCATACCAGAGATGTTTACGTGAGTACCTGTAGTCTCTTGGTTAGGGAAGTTAATGTAAACAGAGTCAGCCCAAGCTTTTTGCTCTTTATCATTAACCATCTTACCTAGGTAGTAGCTGTTACCAAGAGCAACATCACATAGACCTTCTTTAATCGCTTTAACTTGCGCGCGGTCGTTACCTTGAGGCTTACGTGCTAGGTTTGCTTTTACGCCTTCTAGCCATTCTTTCGTTTCAGCTTCACCTTTGTGAGCAATCATCGAAGATACTAGAGAAACATTGTATGGGTGCTTACCACTACGAGTACAGATTTTGCCTTTAAATTCAGGCTTAGTTAGATCTTCGTAAGTGAACTCTTCACCTAGACGACCAACACGGTCACGTGAAGAATAAACGCTACGTGTACGAGTTGTTAGAGCGAACCACTCGTTATCTGTATCTTGGTATTGAGCTGGGATGTTCTTTTCAAGTACATCGCTCTCTACAGATTGAACTAGACCTTGTTTAGTTAATTCAGATAGACGGCTGATATCTACAGTTAAGACAACGTCAGCTGGGCTGTATTCACCCTCTTGAGCTAACTTCTCTGCTAAACCTTTTTTAGCAAACTTAACGTTTACTTTAATACCAGTCTCTTTTGTGAACTCTTTGAACATTGGCTCAACAAGGAAAGGTTGACGGTAAGAGTATACGTTTACTTCTTCCGCAGCCATTGCTGTCGGAGCAATTACACCACACGCTAGAGCTGAAAGTGTTAGCAGTTTCTTCATTGTAAAATCCTTTATATCGAAATGATAATGTCTATCAGTTGCGTTATTATATTCATCATTAACATAATTACAATGACGACCAACAAAAAATCCGTCTACTCAGACCATTCAAACTCTCACTTTTGTAACAAACCATTTCAACTTTGTGTCTTGTCGTTCCCTTTAAACAATGAGCCTAACTTCAACGTTCGTGTTTATATATTGTGCAACCGTAAATACAACAAAGCCCCGCAACAAGAGTTGCGGGGCTTTCTTTGTCCAACCTAACCCATTCAGATTAGGCGACGACTGTTGATTATTTTACTGATACAAACTCAGGGTAAGCGCCGACACCACAATCGTGCATGTCCATACCTTCAAGTTCTTCATCTTCCGTTACTCGGATACCGATTGTTGCTTTAAGCACCGCCCATACTGCTAGGCTAGCACCGAATACCCATGCAAAGATGACTGCTGCACCCATTAGCTGAGCACCAAACGTTGCATCAGCGTTGCTTAGTGGCACAGCCATTAGACCGAAGAAACCACATACACCGTGTACAGAGATAGCACCTACTGGATCATCAATCTTAGCTTTGTCTAGAGCGATGATGCTGAATACAACCAATGCACCAGATACCGAACCAATCGCTACAGCAAATAGAGGTGATGGTGATAGAGGGTCTGCAGTGATTGCTACTAGGCCAGCTAACGCGCCGTTAAGAATCATTGTTAGGTCTGCTTTACCCCAAGTTGTTTTACATACTAGTAGTGCTGCAATTGCGCCTGCTGCTGCTGCTGCGTTGGTGTTAAGGAAGATTTGACCTACTGCTGTTGCGTTCTCAAAATCCGAAACCATCAGTTGAGAACCGCCGTTGAAACCGAACCAACCGAACCAAAGGATAAATGTACCTAGCGTTGCAAGTGGCATGTTTGAACCAGGAATCGGGTAGATTTCACCGTTCTTACCGTATTTACCTTTACGAGCACCGAGTAGTAGAACACCAGCTAACGCTGCTGCTGCACCAGCCATGTGTACGATACCTGAACCTGCGAAGTCACTGAAACCCGCTTCTGATAGGAAACCACCGCCCCAAGTCCAATAACCTTCAACAGGGTAAATGAACGCTGTTAGTACTACAGAGAAGATTAGGAATGACCAAAGCTTCATACGCTCAGCAACCGCACCAGATACTACAGACATTGCTGTTGCAACGAATACTACCTGGAAGAAGAAGTCTGATTCTAGAGAGTGATCTGCGCCTTCACCTTGTGTACCAATTAGAGTACCAAATGATGGCAACCAACCGCCTTCACCGTTGTCGACATACATGATGTTGTAACCAACCACTAAGAAAGCTGTACAAGCAATTGCGTACAAACAGATGTTCTTAGTTAAAATTTCTGTGGTGTTCTTTGAACGAACTAGGCCAGCTTCTAACATCGCGAAGCCTGCTGCCATCCACATTACCAACGCACCTGAAATGAGGAAGAAAAAAGTGTCTAGTGCGTAACGTAGTTCCGTTACTGTTGTTGTAAGTTCCATATTAAAGTCTCCAGTCCTTGTAATTCTTTAAAGTGCTTCAGCATCCATTTCACCAGTACGAATTCGTACGGCTTGGCTTAGGTCATACACAAAAATTTTGCCGTCGCCGATTTTTCCGGTGTGTGCCGCTTGGCTAATCGCTTCAACAACTCGGTCAACATTCTCAGCTTGGGTAGCAATCTCTAGCTTCACCTTTGGTAGGAAATCCACTTGGTACTCTGCACCACGATACAATTCAGTGTGTCCCTTCTGACGACCAAAGCCTTTCACTTCAGAAACAGTCATACCTTCAATACCCACATCAGAGAGCGCTTCGCGTACATCGTCTAATTTGAATGGCTTAACAATGGCATTTATTAATTTCATATTCGTTCCTTAAATTCTTACTTAATCCGTTAATTCTCTTATTACAATCCAAGTAGCGTGCCAAAAAGTTAAGTGCTTGATTTTAAATAAGATGAAGATAATAAGGTCGTAATAACGAAAAAGGCCGCACCAACATGGTGCAGCCTTTTCACTATCTTAATGCGCGATGCTCTTATTGCTCCAGTTTTGGGCAACGGAGCCTTCAAAGCTCTGAATGACTAACAAATAGGTCTTAGGACTAGTAACCTAAAAAATCCATCCAGCGTTCGATGAGCAGTTCGAAATCGTCGATTCCACAGCTTGCTTGGCTTTCACAGTTATAGAAGTCGAACTCACTGCCCTCTTCCATCTCTTGCTCATGCGCTAACACGTTTTCTTGAATCGTTACTTCGTCTTCATTAATCGCAAGGCTAATCTCTTTGCCAAGCAACGTCACTTCATTGCTCAAGTCCTGTCGAGATTGCTCAATCAACGCCATCACATGATCTAATTTTTGCTTATCTTTACCGATCTCTTCTTGAAGCCAACGGCCAACAATCTCATGGCCCATGCTGCATTTCACATAGTATTCACCCATTAGAGTGTTTCTAGTAAATTCAAACTCCATAACTCAACCTATACTGCATTAATACTCAAGCGATACTATTTCTGAGTATACCATTGTCTTGTCAGAAACGAGCGTATTGACGAATTTATCGTTACGATCCAACCTACACAGTCAATGAAGAGGAGGGCTCTATGCAGTTGAACGAAATGATTGCCAAACAAATTGTCGAACGAACCATGAAGATCATCCCACACTCGATTAATGTGATGGATAATAAAGGTCGCATTATTGGATCCAGTGATCCTACTCGCTTATACCAAAAACATGAAGGAGCGGTACTTGCCATCACCGAATCACGAGTCGTTAATATTGACGAAGCCACTGCCGAACACCTAAAAGGGGTTAAGCCTGGAGTTAATTTACCGATTCTATTTCAGGATAATGTCATTGGGGCGATTGGGGTTTCTGGGACACTGCAGCAAGTTCATCATTTTGGTGAGCTGGTGAAGATGACCGCTGAGCTTATTGTTGAACAAGCTGTACTTATGTCTCAAGTAGAATGGAATAAGAGGCATCGTGAAGAATTGGTATTGCAATTAATCCGAGGTAGCACGCTTAATGACATGCAACTGCAATCCATCGCACAGCGTCTGGATCTCGACCTTGCACAACCGCGGATTGCCGCCATCGTCAAGGTGTTACCGATAGGAGACACTGCGCCTTCATTGGAAAACTTACAGCAATTAGTACATTTACTTGAATATCCCGAGCGCGATAATTTAGTCGGTATCTTGTCTGTTTCACAAAACGAAGTGGTGGTACTCAAGCCTATAACCCTGATAGGGAACAGCTGGTCCAAGGATGCAGAAGCCAAGCGCGTGAAATTGCTACTCAAAAGAATAAAGAAAGAAGCTAAGTTTCAAATCAAGATTGCGCTTGGGGATTACTTTACCGGACTTTCTGGTTTAGCACGCTCATATGATACCGCTGAGCTCACTATGCGCAGTGTCGGTAACCGCCCCGGAGACATGTTTTTCTATCAAGACTATCGACTGCCGGCCATTATGAGTAGCCTGTTACAAGATCCATGGATTCGTGAGCAACTGGAGCAGTCTTACCTACATCTTCAACAACAGGACAGTAAAGGGATACTGATCAAAACTTTGAAGACATATTTAAAGCAGAACTGTGATTCAGCTCTCACCTGTAACGAACTACATATCCATCGCAATACGCTACGCTATCGAACAGACAAGATAAACCAAATAACATCATTAAATATCAACAATATAGACGATCTATTTCAACTCTACATTGCAATAAATCTATTCCACTGGTCGAGCTAAAAAATGTGCAACTGCACAATTTAAAAGGACCGATTTGAGCACTTATTTGTAGAGAATGACAAAGACTTACCAACCCTATATCTTTATATTTGCCGAAAATGACACATCGTTATCTGGGAAATAGAACATGATTGAAGTTTCAACTCTTGGCGCACTTTCAGCATTGATTGTTGCTATCGCGCTCATTCTTAAAAAAGTGCCACCCACCTACGGCATGATCATCGGTGCTTTGGTTGGCGGCGTGGTTGGCGGCGTTTCTCTCACCGAAACCGTTGAGTTAATGATAGGTGGTGCCCAAGGGATCGTCACTTCAGTGATGCGAATTCTCGCCGCTGGTGTGTTGGCCGGCGTACTAATTGAATCAGGGGCGGCTACCTCGATTGCAGAATCCATCATCAAAAAAGTAGGCGAAACTCGCGCCTTACTTGCTCTTGCCATTGCGACCATGATTTTAACCGCTGTTGGCGTTTTCGTTGATGTGGCCGTTATCACGGTTTCTCCTATTGCACTGGCTATTGCTCGCCGCGCAGACCTTTCTAAAACCGCGATCCTTTTGGCGATGGTGGGCGGCGGTAAAGCAGGTAATGTCATGTCGCCTAACCCAAATGCCATTGCGGCGGCTGATGCGTTCAATGTTCCGTTAACCTCTGTGATGGCTGCAGGCGTGATTCCGGGTCTATTTGGGCTGCTTTTCGCCTACTTCTTGGCAAAGCGCCTCGTCAATAAAGGTTCAAAAGTAGCGGAAAGTGAAGTGGTCAAAGCGGATCAAAGTTCACTGCCAAGCTTTTCTTCTTCAATCGTTGCACCGTTAGTGGCTATTGCCCTACTCGCGCTGCGACCACTCGCTGATATCAATGTTGATCCTCTAATTGCATTACCCTTGGGTGGATTGCTGGGTGCACTGGCTATGGGTCGCTTCAAACAAGCCAATAGCTTTGCGGTTTCAGGCTTGTCACGTATGGCACCGGTTGCTGTAATGCTACTGGGCACAGGAACCATTGCAGGCATCATTGCTAACTCAGGACTAAAAGCTGATCTGATTGAAGTGCTGACGATGTCTGGGCTGCCTTCTTACTTACTTGCTCCGTTTTCTGGCGCACTGATGGCACTATCAACCGCATCGACAACTGCCGGAACAGTAGTGGCATCGAATGTATTTGCCAGCACCATTCTTGAGCTAGGTGTTCCAGCTCTCGCAGGCGCAGCAATGATCCACTCTGGTGCGACAGTACTTGACCATATGCCACATGGTAGCTTCTTCCATGCCACGGGTGGTGCGGTACATATGAGTATTCATGAACGTCTAAAACTCATCCCTCATGAGTCAGCGGTCGGTCTTGTTATCACCTTCGTCTCAGTAATGATCTTCGGTGTATTTGGTCTGTTTGTTTAAGTTTAAAGGTATCAAAATGAAAATTGTAATTGCTCCTGACTCATATAAAGAAAGCCTATCAGCAATGGGCGTTGCTCAAGCGATTGAAGATGGCTTTAAACAGCTAATACCAAACGCCGAATACGTAAAATTACCAATGGCTGATGGTGGTGAAGGCACAGTACAATCTCTGGTGGATGCGACCAATGGCTCTATCATCCAACATCCAGTGATTGGTCCATTAGGTGAAATTGTCGAAGGCTTCTACGGTATGTTCGGTGACGGTAAAACTGCCATTATTGAAATGGCGGCCGCTTCCGGCCTAGATTTAGTCTCTCCAGAACAACGTAATCCACTAAAAACCACTACCTATGGTACGGGTGAGTTGATCAAAGCCGTATTAGATAAAGGTGTTGAGCATATTATTATTGGCATTGGTGGTAGTGCGACCAATGATGGTGGCTTAGGAATGGCTCAAGCGCTAGGCATTCGTATGCTAGATGCAGAGGGTCACGAGCTGGTGTTTGGTGGTGGTGAACTGTCAAAACTGACAACCATTGATCTCACCAACCTCGACCCACGCCTACAAAACGTACGCTTAGAGGTCGCTTGTGATGTCGATAATCCATTATGCGGACCAAAAGGGGCATCACAGGTATTCGGTCCGCAAAAAGGCGCAACACCAGAAATGGTTGAGCTGTTAGATGCTAACCTTGCTCATTATGCCAGTATCATGAAAAACCAGTTAGGCGTCGATGTCATTGATCTCCCTGGTGCTGGCGCGGCAGGCGGTCTAGGCGCGGCACTTGTTGGCCTGTTAAATGCGGAGCTTCGCCCTGGTATTAACATCGTAATGGACGCCGTCAATTTAGATGAAATAGTCTCAGATGCTGATCTTGTGATTACAGGAGAGGGGCGCATTGATAGCCAAACCATTCATGGCAAAACACCGATTGGTGTCGCTCGCACAGCCAAAAAACATAAACTGCCTGTCATCGGTATTGCCGGCTGTCTAGCCAGTGATTGTGGTGTGGTTCATGAGCATGGTATCGACGCGGTATTTGCGGTAGTGAACCGTTCAGTAGACTTGCCGACAGCTTTGGCTGAAGCGGCTGAAAATATTGAACTTACTGCTCGCAATGTTGCAGCAATGTATACGATTAAGCACTAATCGAGCTCTCTGTAAGCTAAAAGCAATTTTCGCTGTATGCTAAAAGCAATTAAGGCCGCTATTCACAGCGGCCTTAATTATATTTACAACAAAATCAGACGTTACGCAGGCTCTTGGAAGATAACCGTGTCTGCTTTTTCCGTGTACTGACCCATTTTATGGAAGTTCAGGTAACGGTATGTATCAGCAGCGGTTGCATTAATCTTCTCAGCGTACTCTAAGTACTCTTCTTTCGTTGGGATGCGACCTAGAATCGCGCCAACAGCAGAAAGCTCAGCAGAAGCCAGATAAACGTTCGCGCCATTACCTAAGCGGTTCGGGAAGTTACGCGTTGACGTCGACATAACCGTCGAAGCATCAGCAACACGAGCTTGGTTACCCATACATAGTGAACAGCCAGGAGTTTCGATACGTACCCCAGCACGACCGAAGATGCCGTAGTAGCCTTCTTCTGTCAGTTGGTCTTTATCCATCTTCGTTGGCGGAGCCACCCATAGGCGAGTATTTAGCGAGCCGTTAAACTCTTCTAGCATCTTACCAGCGGCACGGAAGTGGCCGATGTTGGTCATACAAGAACCGATGAACACTTCTTGAATCTCTGTGCCTTGAACGTCAGATAGAAGACGAGCATCATCTGGATCGTTTGGTGCACATAGGATTGGTTGATCGATATCAGCAAGGTCAATCTCGATAACGTGCGCGTATTCCGCATCTGAATCAGCAGACAGCAACTCAGGGTTAGCTAGCCACTCTTCCATTGCTGTAATACGACGCTCAATCGTACGAACATCACCGTAACCTTCAGCGATCATCCACTTCAGCATCACGATGTTCGAGTTCAAGTACTCAGAGATAGACTCTTCAGAAAGCTTAACGGTACAACCTGCAGCAGAACGCTCAGCAGATGCATCAGAAAGCTCAAATGCTTGCTCAACAGATAAGTGCTCAACACCTTCAATTTCTAGTACACGACCAGAGAATTCGTTGATCTTACCTGCTTTCTCTACCGTTAGTAGGCCTTGCTTGATGCCGTAAAGAGGAATGGCATGTACTAGGTCACGTAGCGTGATACCCGGTTGCATTTCACCTTTAAAGCGAACCAAGATAGATTCAGGCATATCAAGAGGCATAACGCCTGTTGCTGCAGCAAATGCTACCAAGCCAGAACCCGCAGGGAATGAAATACCTAGAGGGAAACGAGTATGCGAGTCACCACCTGTACCTACAGTATCAGGAAGAAGCATACGGTTTAGCCATGAGTGGATAACGCCATCACCCGGACGAAGTGAAACACCCGCACGATTCATGATGAAATCAGGTAGCGTATGGTGAGTGTTTACATCGACTGGTTTAGGGTATGCCGATGTGTGACAGAAAGACTGCATTACAAGGTCTGCAGAGAAACCAAGACACGCCAGATCTTTAAGCTCATCACGAGTCATAGGACCGGTCGTATCTTGAGAACCGACTGTCGTCATTTTAGGTTCACAGTACTGACCAGCACGAACACCTTCAACGCCACATGCTTTACCAACCATCTTCTGAGCTAGCGTGTAGCCTTTATCAGATGCAGATGGATCGATTGGTTTAGCAAACAGATCCGTTTCAGCTAGACCTAGAGCGTCACGAGCACGACCCGTTAGACCACGACCGATGATCAGTGGAATACGGCCACCAGCACGCACTTCATCAAGAAGTACTTTGCTTAGCTCAAAGTTTGAAATCACAGAACCGTTCTTGTGAACAACACCTTCGTACGGGTAGATATCAATGATATCGCCCATGTTCATGTCTTGTACGTTCAGTTCAATGGGTAGTGCGCCTGAATCTTCCATTGTGTTGTAGAAGATTGGTGCAATTTTACCACCAAGACAAACACCGCCAGTACGCTTGTTTGGTACGAATGGGATATCTTCACCCATGAACCAAAGTACTGAGTTTGTTGCCGATTTACGTGAAGAACCTGTACCAACAACATCACCAACGTAAGCCAGTGGAATGCCATCTTTTTGCATTTCTTCAATTTGTTTGATTGGACCAACGCTACCCTGTTCATCAGGAGTAATGCCATCACGTTCCATCTTCAGCATCGCTTTCGCGTGTACTGGGATGTCAGGACGTGACCATGCATCAGGCGCTGGAGATAGGTCATCGGTGTTCGTTTCACCAGTGACTTTAAATACTTTTACTGTGATTTTTTCTGCTACTTTATCTTTCGCTGTAAACCATTCAGCATCAGCCCAAGATTGAAGTACTTGTTGTGCAGCAGCATTGCCAGCTTTCGCTTTCTCTTCTACGTCATAGAACGCATCGAACATCAGTAGAGTATGAGATAGCGCTTTAACAGCGATTGGAGCAAGCTCAGCATCGTCTAGTAGAGATACTAGAGATTCGATGTTGTAACCGCCTTGCATGGTACCAAGCAGTTCTGCAGCTTTTGCTTTGCTTACTAGTGGCGAAGCTACTTCACCTTTAGTGATAGCCGTAAGGAAGCCAGCTTTTACGTAAGCAGCTTCATCTACACCCGGTGGAATGCGATTTTCTAGTAGGTCAAGAATGATTTCTTCTTCACCTTGAGGTGGATTCTTCAGAAGTTCAACTAGGCCAGCTACCTGCTCAGCATCTAGTGGTTTTGGAACAACTCCTTCGGCAGCACGTTCTTCGACGTGTTTACGGTAGGCTTCAAGCACGACTTTTTTCCTCTCATTGCGGTTCACTTCTTCCCTTCATAATTGTTAGTAAAATAAAGAAGTGAACATCCTTGGAAACTTGGCTCTCCATTGCCATTTTTGTCATTCAATTTGTATTGATGAGCGGCGTCATAGAGGCCAAACTGTGGGCGGTAGAATAGCAAATTTAACGTTAAATTAAAATCTTATCATTTTGACCAACATAGCAAGTTAAGACGAAAGTCCCACTATTTTGCCTAATTACGCACTTAAATGGCTGCTCTACGCATGATTATTTGTAGGAAGTACCGACAATCAAATAGACCGAATCATAGTTATCTTCAGTTCGGCCATAAGCCAAAATGATCGGTCCTATTGGCGAATCAACACCAGCAAAAACAGAACCTGCGGTGTACATTGGTGCTTCATCAATGGTTAAATCATTGTTCGACCAAACACCACCATGTTCTATGGATGCACCTACGTAGAACGGTGATTTAAAGAGGCCGAAGTCATTTTCAAACCACTTATAACGATAGATAAGGCTGGTGTAGGCCAAGTTCTGACCTATCATACTATTCCTTGGAATACCTGACAGGTTTAAGAAGCCACCAAGCTCTTTGGGGTCGATTGGAAAAACAGAGTTTTTACTTTCTACAATTCCGTAATCAAGCTTTGCGACTAAAGTATGCTTCTCAATACTCTTTGCTGCCATGAAATTAGCCGAAAACTCATAAACAGTATCGCTTTCAGACCCTAGATCCGGGGTATCTCCAGACGTGTTGTCCTCAAAGTCATCATGGGAAACAAGATATTCTAAATCGACAAAGTAACCTTTCGTTGGCAAACTAAAATTATCTAAAGTATCGAGTCGATAACTAATAAACCCGCCTATACGTGTATACGCTCCGTTACCAAAAGATGGTAGCGAAGAAACCTCCAAACCCCCATCAGTATAACGAGCACCAAATTTCAGTTCTTGCCACAACGTCGGTTGATAGCCTAATGCCAATTCACCGACATATTCACTATAAATCAGTGGGACATAGTCTGTAGTCGCTTCTAATGTCGGTTCTCCAACCTCCCCCTCAACCACGGACAAATTTCTGTTTTCCTTACTGTAAACAATCGATGCAGAAGTGAACAGTTTTTGACTCGAAAAGAAGGGCGAGTAAAGTTCCGCTTCAATTCGTTTGTCAGTACCCATCTCGACGTTAGTTCTTAGCTCTGCACCATGCTTATTAATATCGGTAAAGTTGGCTGAGACACCGATCGAGTACTGACTGGTAGTAGAGAAATCATCTTCAAGAAAGAATCGAAAGTTGAGGTAGTTTGGGCCCCAAGACTTTTCGTTCACATCGACTTGAAGTTGATCTTCACCGTCAACGTTGTCAAATTCATAAGTGACCAACTCAAATCTATCCAGTGCATAGAGATCTTTCACTTTAGATTCGATTTCACTGGTTTTCAAAACCTCACCAGAATCGAGATTTAAGCGGTTTTCGATCAACTTATCTGAATAGTGGGTGTTGTTGTTGATGACAACCCTATCGACGACAGTCTTATCGCCATGTTTCAGCTGTCTGCGTGCTTTTTGTTTGTCCTCGATATAATGCTGATAATCGGCATTTGAGAGCGATAGCTTAGAAAGTTCATCAGTATGCTGCTTAGCGGCTTCATAGCCCGCGAGGAAAGCCGATGGCATTTTATCAAAGTCAGTCGTCTCCATTTGCCCAACATCAGGACGCAGGAAAACATCATCATCAGTCAGTGTTTCAGCTTGCTCTTGAGTGCTGCGTTGGACCAAATAATTCGAGAGTTGGTCAGCTGCCGCTAGAAAATTCGTGAAGTCTTCTTTGCCTTTGTAATTGGTACTGATATCCACCGCAATGACGATGTCCGCGCCCATCGCTCTAGCAACGTCGACTGGCATATTATTGGTGACACCACCATCAACCAGCATTCGGCCATCTAATTCATAAGGGGGAAGCGCTCCGGGAACTGACATACTGGCCATCATCGCATCAACAAGGTGACCATGGTCGATGACCACTTCTTCAAGCTCAATAATGTCGGTTGCGACTGAACGGTAGGGAATAGCAAGATGGTCAAAAGAGTCGAGTGGAGATAGGTTACCTGTAGTCTCACGCAGAATACGCAACATATTCTGACCTTGAACCACGCCTTTCCTAGCTTTGATTTCGCCCCAACCTAAACCGAGATCGGTGTTCAGTTGGTAACGGTCTTCATATTCTTTGTCACGCACTCGGCGATCACTACGGTTAACGCGATCACGATAGCCGCGATTCCAATCAACCGTATAAATAAAACTTTCAATCTCATCAGCACTCATCCCTGTCGCATAAAGCCCACCAACGTAAGAGCCCATGCTGGTACCGGTAATGTAATCGACCGGAATTTGCATCTCTTCTAGCGCTTTAAGTACACCAATGTGAGCCGCTCCTTTGGCTCCTCCACCAGCAAGCACAACAGCAACGGTTGGTCTTTTATGAGCTTGTCCAGCTTGCTGAGATTGTTCCACCGGTGTCACAGTAGATGCAAACAGCTGAAAACTGATCACAGTACCGACAATGCCTAAGCCGCTCACCATCCAACGAGAAATCATTCTTTAAACTATCCTTGTCATTCTTTTCTTTTACGACTTTACCACTGAAAAAGCTTTTTTAGCCACTGTTTTGGTTGACTTTCACAACCCTTTTTAATGTTTCCATTCTCATCCCAAACCGGCAGTTTAACCGTACCGTCACAGTCAAACTCTAAAGCCCCTTGAGAAGTTCGAGTAAAACTTGCCGTCGTAATGCCATTCGGCCAAGGCAACAGTAACTGCTCTGGAGTTCGATGTTTCAGATAATCGGCATAAACACGTAGCGCACCACTAGAGCCCGTGAGTTTAGTCGGCTTATTATCATCGCGCCCTAGCCAGATGGTAGTGACTTCGCGACCATCAACACCCACGAACCAACTGTCTCGGCTGTCATTACTGGTGCCCGTTTTACCGGCTAATCCTGCCCATGCAAACTGACCTTGTAGGAAACGGCCCGTGCCTTCCGACACGCCACGTTTCATTGCATAGGTTGTAAGCCAAGCGGCTTGCTGGTCAACGCTTTGTGATACACGAGGGATCGACTGATACAGAACCTCGCCATCGTTATCAACAACTGAGCGAAGCGCAGACAAAGGTGCTATACGCCCAGAATTGGTAATGGTTTGATACATCTGCGCAACTTGGAACGGAGTCAGTGAGAACGAACCCAAAAACATCGACGGCACTGGGCGAATCTCATTTTTATCGACCCCCAGTTTTCCAATCGTATCCGAGACACTATCAATGCCTAATTGCATGCCTAAACGAACAGTAGGTACGTTGTAAGACTTAGAAAGCGCCACATACAAAGGCACATCGCCACGGAACTTACGATCGAAGTTTCTCGGGCTCCACACGCTACCTTTACTGCCTTTCAAGCTCAGTGGCGTGTCTTTCAATGTTGTCGCCAACGTGTACTTCTGAGGCTGCTCTAGTGCGGTTAAGTAAATTGCAGGCTTGACCAAAGAACCAATTGGGCGACTCGCGTTCAAGGCACGGTTAAAGCCATCGTAGCCAGTACGCTTACCACCGACCATCGCCCGGATTTCACCGGTATTTCTATCCACGGCAATAGCTGCTGCTTCCAGCTTATTACCTGCGGTTTTCGATAAATCAGGCACCTTACGAGCAATCGACTTCTCTAACTTGTCTTGAGATACCGGATCCAGAGAGGTAAAGACTCGAATCCCTTTTTTCGCCTCAAATCGATCGCCGACATACTTCTTAAGCTCAATGTTTACTTGTTGGAAATAAGCGGGCTGACGGCTAGCAATGCGTGGGTTGTCTTGAATATCCAAATCACGACTCGCCGCCTCTTCGTATTGTCGCGGAGTTAAGATGTCTTGTTGCATCAATAAGCGAAGAACCAGATCGCGTCGAGTCTTAGCACGCTCAGGATAGCGAACCGGATTGTAATACGACGGTCCTTTCACCATACCCACCAGCAGTGCTAGCTGATCGATGCGCAGCTCTTGAATAGGTTGACCAAAATACAAACGAGACGCTAAACCGAAGCCATGAATCGCTTGCCCACCATTCTGTCCAAGATAAACCTCATTTAAGTAAGCCTCTAGGATACGGTCTTTGCTGTAACGATGGTCTAAGATAAGTGCAATGTAGGCTTCACGAACCTTACGCCACAATGTACGTTCACTGGACAGGAACAGGTTTTTTGCCAACTGTTGTGTCAGCGTACTACCACCTTGTACCGTTCGCCCAGCTTTGACGTTAACGACCATTGCACGAGCGATGGCCAGTGGCGACACACCATCGTGTTGATAGAAGTTTCGGTCTTCGGTTGCCAGTAAGGCATCAACCATCACTTCTGGGAACTGATTGCGTTTTAAGAACAGGCGCTGCTCATCGTTACTTTTCTCAAGCATGCCAAGCATTTTCGGTTCAACACGCAGGTAGCCCATGTCGCCTTTCTTCTCCAGCGACTGAATACGAGTTAATTCGTTACCATTGAAGTGCAGCATCACATGACGATCCGCTTCCGGTCCATCAACAAACTCGAACGGACGACGAATCATTTCAATCTTGGTCGAAGAAGAAGAGTATTCGCCTGGGTGACGAGGCGCGTTCACCTTACGGTAATTAAGTACATCGAGCTCATTCTTAACCTGAACCAAACTCACCGGAGTTCCCGGAGACAGGTCTAGCACTCGCGCATAAACCACGGTTGGCAAATCAAACAGCTGACCTTCAAAGCGCTGTTTGACCACAGAATCAAGATAAATACCGACGAACAACAGCAATGCCGCAAGCGCTAAGCCCGCTTTCCAAGAAATGCCCCATAGGATCTTCAACCAACCTCTTTTGCCAGATTTCTTAGCCTTAGGTTTGGTCTTTTTCGCAGCCGCTCTTGGTTTTCTTGGCTTGGCTTTGGTCGCTGGTGACTTCTTTGCTGGCGCTTTTTTAGGTGGTGCCTTTTTTGGCGTTAACATTTTGGTCATCATCGATTCAACTGTCGTTTGGTTTTAGTGGTTGCTACATGGTTAGCAGGGTCATCCGGCCAAGGATGTTTTGGGTAACGGCCCTTCATCTCTTTTTGTACTTCTTTGTACGCGCCAGCCCAAAAGCCAGCTAAATCTTGAGTAATTTGTAGTGGTCGCTGTGCTGGAGAAAGGAGCTCAAGCACTACTTTTTTACGCCCTTGCGCGATCAATGGCGAGTCTTGTTCGCCAAAGACTTCCTGCATTCGCACTGAGATCACTGGTTCAGATTGATATTGATAACGAATGGCCTTCTTGCTGCCTGTTGGCATCAGATAGTGCGTTGGCAACCATTGGTCGATTTCTTGATTCAAAGGCCAACCAAGATAAGCCGACAATGCTTGCTCAATCGAAACACTAGCCAGCCCTTTTGCCGACTTAATGCCATTCAGATAGGGAGATAGCCACTCATCAAGGTGTTCAATCAAACTCGCATCGTCCATCGCTGGCCAATCATGCTCAGGCATCCAAAGCTCTGCACAGCGTACACGCTCAACCAACTGCTTAGCCGAAGCTGTCCAATTTAAGCGATCCAACCCACATCGAGCGACATAATTGAGCAGCGCTTGGCTCGCCTGATTCGCATCGGGATCAGGTAAAGCTTTGGTGCTGATAATCAACTTGCCCAGAGATACACGCTGCTCAGCAACTAAACGGCCACATTTCTCATCCCAATCGGCGTAATCGGAACGCACAAACAGTTTTGGAAATTCAGCTTCTAACTGTGCGATATCAACCGCGGTGGCTAAGAAAATCTGACTGGCTCGCCCTGTGCTGCGCATCAAATCAATCACTACGATATAGTTATTGTTCGCCAGTGGATCATCATCACGAACCTCAGCACCGTGGCCATTCGCCAAAAGGAAAGCACTGCTGGTCGCGCTTCTCACTTGTGCAATCCGGTCTGGGAAGGCAAAACAAAGCACTAATGGTAGCAATGATTCGTCAGCTTGTGACAAATCTAAGTGATGATTGAGTTTGCTCGCGAGACTTTTCGCTCGCTGCATCACAACGCTATTTTTGGAATGTTTTCTTTGCTTAAGTCGATGCAAAGAGTGTTGAATATCCGTCACATTGCGCTCCGGCTCTTCCAGCAAAGCAGCAGCAACAATCGCGACATTCAACAGAGCAGGACTACCTTGCTGCGCTTTAACCAACATGCTGGCAATACGAGGCTCTAGACCTAAACGTTGGACCTGTTTTCCTAATGCCGTAAATTGACCATTATCGTCTAACAATTCAAGAGTCTGTAAGAGTCGCTTGGCTTGCCCGATAGAAGCTTTGGGTGGAACGTCTAACCATTGCAGTTCATCAGCACTCGCAGCGCCCCATTGCGTCAATTCAGACACCAGCGAAGACAAATCAGAATGAAGAATTTCAGGTTCTGGTATAGCTGGTTGCTGCATCAGCTGCGTTTCGCTGTACAAACGAACGCACAAGCCCTCTTCAATTCGTCCCGCACGGCCCGCTCGTTGTTCAGCTGAAGATTGCGAGATTTTCACTTGCTCAAGCTTAGTAATACCGGTTTTCAGATCGAACTTCGCCACACGTTCAAGCCCAGAATCAACCACCAATCGAATACCTTCAATCGTCAAAGAAGTCTCAGCAATATTGGTCGCTAACACCACCTTTCGACGCCCTTTCTCTGATGGCGCGATCGCTTTCTGCTGCTGAGAAAAGCTGAGTTGCCCATACAGAGGACACACATCGATATCATTGGCGAATTGTTCTAGTTGAGATTCCACCTGCTTAATCGCAGAAACGCCCGGCAAAAAGGCCAGAAGTGAGCCTAACTCTTTCTCCATCAGCGAACGAATCACGTTAGCCATTTTAGGGGCTAGATATTCATTTGCACTAAGAGGCTGATAACGGAAATCGACCGGAAAGGTGCGACCTTGTGATTCAACGTATTTGGCATTCGGCAGCAAAGTTTGCAGAGCTTGTTGATCTAAAGTTGCCGACATCACTACCACTTTCAGATCGTCACGCAACGCCTCTTGGATCTCTAAGCTAAACGCCAATGCGGTATCGGCGTGAATACTGCGCTCGTGAAATTCATCAAAGATCACCATATCAACCCCAGTTAATTCAGGGTCGGTTTGGATCATTCTTGTCATGATCCCTTCAGTAACAATCTCTAAGCGAGTCGCACTGCTGCTTTTAGATTCACCACGAACTCTAAAGCCAATGCTCTCTCCCACCTTTTCTCCCAATTGGCTCGCTAAGTAAGTAGCAATATTCCTTGCAGCCAAACGCCTCGGTTCAAGCATGATGATTTTGCCTTGAACGGCGTTGGTCTTAACTAACTGTAAAGGGAAGAATGTTGACTTACCCGCACCGGGAGCGGCCTTTAGAATAAGTTGAGTGTGTGTTTCTACGCCAGCGAGCAGATCTGGCATCACAGCTTCTATGGGCAGTTGTGGCAATGGGAGAACCTTGTGGTGTAATGTTGGCAACATTGTACATAAAAACCTACCTGTCTAAATAAGTAATATGCACTTCAATCCTCCATTAGAGCCAGCGACTCTTATTAAACGCTATAAACGCTTTCTCACTGACATCCAACTTCCAGACGGTAGCGAGCGCACTATCCACTGCGCTAACACTGGAGCGATGACAGGATGTGCGACTCCTGGCAATACGGTGTGGTACTCAACCTCCGATAATGCAAAGAGAAAGTACCCAAACAGCTGGGAGATCTCAGAAACAGACAAAGGTCATCGTATTTGTGTAAATACTGCGCGGGCAAACCAGCTAGCAGTGGAAGCAATTGAAAATGGGACTATAGTTGAACTCTTAGGTTATAACGCGTTACGAACCGAAGTGAAATATGGCAGTGAGAATAGTCGCATTGATATTCTGCTTGAAGATAACGAAAAGCCGCCTTGCTATATCGAAGTGAAAAGCGTCACTTTGCTCGACGAGCAAGAAACGTCAACTAAAGGGCAAGGTTTTTTCCCTGATGCGGTCACAACCAGAGGCCAAAAACATCTGCGTGAACTCACAGAAATGGTCGAATCTGGAAATAGAGCCGTACTTTTATTCACTGTTTTACATTCAGGTATTGAAAAAGTGTCTGCGGCACACCATATAGACGCCAAATATTCGTTATTACTAAAACAAGCACAAGACGCTGGAGTTGAAGTGCTTTGCTATAAAGCAGAGCTCAGCAGTACTCAAATACAACTAAAACAAGCTGTTGAATTTATCAATAGCTAAGCAAAGATGCTGAACTAATCACATTGATTGCAAGTTTGAATAAGAGTATTTGCCACCATTCGTTCTTTCTGCTATAGATACCCGCCTTAAAATTAGCTGCTTTGCAGTTGACTAGGTGTAAATAGGAGATGCTGTATGCCAGAATCTAAGAAAAAAGCGCTAGGCATCCTAGCCATCGCAGGTGTTGAACCGTACCAAGAGAAGCCAGGTGAAGAGTACATGTCACTTGAGCAAACGGAACATTTTACAAAAATTTTAGCAGCTTGGCGCAACCAGCTCAGGGAAGAAGTTGATCGTACTGTGCACCACATGCAGGACGAAGCAGCGAATTTCCCAGACCCAGTTGACCGTGCTTCTCAAGAAGAAGAATTCAGCTTAGAGTTACGTAACCGTGACCGTGAACGTCGTCTTATCAAAAAAATTGAGAAGACATTAGACAAGATCGAAGAAGACGATTTCGGCTTCTGTGATTCTTGCGGTATCGAGATTGGCATTCGTCGCCTTGAAGCTCGTCCAACTGCTGATCTTTGTATTGACTGTAAAACACTTGCAGAGATCAAAGAAAAACAGATGCAAGGTTAATTCTTGCAGATGTAAAGAAAGGGAGCCTTGGCTCCCTTTTTTGTTTGTTATCCAAGCGAAGTATTTCACACGCTTGATAGTAAATAGCAGCTTTAAGCCTTAGTTCTATACATCAAACCTTGTTCTATAGATTGAAGCTTAGTTCTAGGCATTAAAGCTCTTGTCAAACGTCTTAAGAATCGGCTACTGCGGTACCATTTAGATTAGGTTGTTCACTCATGAATTATATCGGGCGCTTTGCACCATCACCGTCAGGTCCTCTTCATTTTGGCTCACTTGTTGCTGCTCTTGGTAGCTACTTTCAAGCGAAATCTAACCAAGGAAAATGGTTAGTTCGTATGGAAGACCTCGACCCGCCAAGAGAAATGGCCGGCGCTGCAGACCTCATTCTTAAGACGCTTGAGGCTTACCATCTATTTTGGGATGGTGAAGTCGTCTATCAAAGCCAACGTCATGACTTGTATCAAGCTCAAATCGATCAATGGGTTGCTGACAATCAAGCCTACTACTGCCAATGCACCCGCAAGCAGATAAAGGCTTTGGGCGGCTTTTACAATGGTCACTGTCGAGATGTAGGCCTAATCGATTCAGGTGAACAGGCGGTGCGCTTGTGCATGGACTTTCCAGTGGAGTCCTTTGATGATGTTCGCCACGGCACCATTCAAATCCCTAAAGCACTAGCTGAAGAAGATTTTATTATTAAACGCAGAGATGGATTGTTTGCCTATAACTTGGCCGTTGTTCTTGATGACATCGACCAAGGAGTAACAGAAGTCGTAAGAGGCGCAGACCTGATAGAACCAACAGGTCGACAAATCAGTTTGTATAAGACGCTCAAGCAAAAAACAGTGAGCTACTTGCACTTACCATTGGCAACCGATGGCTTGGGGAATAAACTGTCAAAACAGAACCATGCCACCGCGATAGATCTAGACAACCCAAAACCAACGTTACTCAACGCGATGCGATTCTTAGGTTTTGATATCCCGACGGCCCTTTATGAGGCTTCAATGGATGAGATTTTATTGTGGGGCTGCCAACAATGGAACGTCAGTCAGTTACCTGATAGTTTACAAAAAGAGCACTGTAATTAGCTCGAAACTCACGGCAAATAGCAAAAACGACACATAAAAATGCCATAACCAACCAATGTGGTTAAGCAGACGATGTTCTCAAATGGCTCGCGCTAAGCTATTATTAGCCGCAATTAAACTCTGCACTACCACTTTGGACTAAGAGAAAAACAAAGTTGGCGATACCTACTTTGTTCTAAACTAATGAATACAAACGACAATACCCCAAGCGAACAACGCGGATTCCACGAATTAGCTCTGAATATTTATACTCGTCAAGAGCACAATATTTCACGCAAGCAGATCAGCGACAACGCACTAAAAGTGCTATATCGCCTGAATGGTGCGGGTTTTGACGCATTTCTAGTCGGTGGTGGTGTGCGCGATATCTTATTAGGCTCTCAGCCAAAAGATTTTGATATTGCGACCAACGCAACGCCAGAGCAGATCAAACACCTCTTCAGAAACTGTCGCCTTATCGGTCGCCGTTTCCGCTTGGCACATATCATGTTTGGTCGTGACATCATTGAAGTGGCAACTTTCCGTGGTCACCACCAAGAACCATCAAAAAACGTTTCTGCACAATCGAAAGAAGGCATGCTACTTCGCGATAACGTGTACGGCAGTGTTGATGAAGATGCAGAGCGTCGTGATTTCACAATCAACGCGATGTACTACAACATTGCAGACTACAGCATCCACGATTACGCGGGTGGTGTAGAAGATTTAGAAGATAAACTGATCCGCCTGATTGGCGATCCAGAAACGCGTTACCGCGAAGACCCAGTGCGTATGCTACGTGCAATGCGCTTCGCCGCTAAACTGGATTTCGACATCGAAGAAGACACGGCTGACCCGATTGAAGAGTTAGCTCACCTTCTAAGAGATATCCCAGCAGCGCGCCTTTACGAAGAGTCTCTGAAATTACTGCAATCAGGTCACGGTTTAGAAACCTACCACCTGATGCGCGAGTACAATCTATTCCAACAGATGTTCCCAGCGGTAGCTGAGCACTTCACCGAAGATTACGACTCTCACACAGAGCAGATGCTTGATTTGGTTCTCGATTCAACCGACCTTCGCATCGAAGATGGTAAGCGAGTAAACCCAGCATTCATGTTCGCAGCGATGCTTTGGTACCCAATGAACAAGCTGGCAGACAAACTTGTCGCTGAACAGGGTATGGCACACTACGATGCGATCATGGAAGCGAGTAACATCATTCTTGATCAGCAAGTAAAATCTATTGCGATTCCTCGTCGTCACACCGCCACCATTCGCGAAGTTTGGCAACTGCAACTTCGACTGCCTCGCCGTAACGGTAAACGCGCTGTTCGTCTAATGGAGCTCAACAAGTTCCGTGCAGGCTACGATTTCCTAGAAATGCGTGGTGAGATTGAAGGTGGCGAAACCAAAGAGTTAGCAAAATGGTGGGAGCGTTATCAGACTGCGGGTCGCAACATGCGTCAAGCAATGGCTAACGACGTTGCAGCACCATCAAAGTCAGGCCATCGTCGCCGTAAGACTTACCGAAACAAAAAGAGTAAGCAATCCGAATGATAACTGCTTACATTGCGGTCGGCAGCAACCTTGCCGACCCAGTTAGCCAAGCAAATTTGGCTATCGAAACGCTAAAAAGCCTACCGCGATCAACGTTTATTGCGACCTCTCAGCTATATAGTAGCACTCCAATGGGACCGCAAAATCAACCAGACTACATCAACGCGGTAGTCGCTATCCAAACCGAATTAACGCCAATTGAACTGCTTGATTGCACTCAAAAGATCGAACTAGAGCAAGGGCGCGTCCGTAAAGACGAACGTTGGGGACCAAGAACCTTGGATCTCGACATTGTGCTATACGGCAATGAGGTGATCGATTCAGAGCGCTTAATCGTTCCTCATTATGGAATGAAAGAACGAGAGTTTGTACTCTACCCGCTTGCTGAAATCGCACCAAGTTTACAACTCCCTGATGGGACTGAGCTGACAGAACTACTGAAAATAGTAGATAAGAACGGGCTCAATGTTTGGCAACAATAGCCAAGCGCATTAAGGAAAACCAATGAAAAAAGTAACCATTAACGACCTGATCAAATGCAAACGTGAAGGCCGTAAATTTGCGACTTCGACAGCTTATGATGCGAGCTTTGCTCAATTATTCGAAAGCCAAGAAATGCCAGTTCTGCTTGTCGGTGATTCACTGGGTATGGTTTTACAAGGCCATAACGATACATTACCAGTAACCGTTGAAGACATTGCTTACCATACTCGCTCAGTGCGTGCTGGTAGCCCAAATTGTCTTCTTATGGCTGACATGCCTTTCATGAGCTACGCGACGCCAGAACAAGCTTGTGAGAGCGCAGCGACTTTGATGCGTGCTGGTGCGAACATGGTAAAAATCGAAGGCGGAAGCTGGTTGGTTGATACTGTGAAGATGCTAACAGAACGTGCAGTACCAGTATGTGCACACTTAGGCTTGACGCCCCAGTCTGTGAACATTTTTGGTGGTTACAAGATTCAAGGTCGTGACGACGAGCAAGCCGACAAAATGGTTGCTGACGCGTTAGCACTGCAAAACGCAGGCGCTCAAATCGTTCTACTTGAATGTGTGCCAGCTTCATTGGCAAAACGAATTACAGAAGCTTGTGACGTACCGGTTATCGGTATCGGCGCAGGTAATGTTACCGATGGTCAGATCTTGGTTATGCATGACATGTTCGGTATTTCTGCGAACTACATGCCGAAGTTCTCTAAGAACTTCCTAGCAGAAACAGGTGATATGCGTAAGGCAGTAGCTCTATACAAAGAAGAAGTAGAGAGCGCGCGCTTCCCTGATGAAGCTCATACAATCGCTTAGGAGTAAGTATGCAAACTTTTGCTGAAATAGCGGCTCTTCGTGAGCAGATTAAACAGTTTAAGCGTGATGGACGTACGGTTGCTTTTGTACCGACAATGGGAAACCTGCATGAAGGCCACCTGACTCTGGTAAAGAAAGCTCGTGAACTGGCCGACATCGTTGTGGTAAGCATCTTTGTAAACCCAATGCAGTTTGACCGTGCAGACGACCTAAACAACTACCCTCGAACGTTAGAAGCAGATTTAAGCAAACTAACAGGTGAAGGGGTTGAGCTAGTATTTACACCAACGCCAGAGGTGATGTACCCAGATGGATTAGACAAGCAGACGTTTGTTGAGGTCCCTGGCATATCTCACATGCTTGAAGGTGCCTCTCGTCCAGGTCACTTCCGTGGTGTATCAACCATTGTCACTAAACTGTTTAATATCGTTCAGCCAGACTTTGCATGCTTCGGCGAGAAAGACTTTCAGCAACTTGCTGTTATTCGCCAGATGACCACTGATTTAGCATTAGACATTGAAGTTGTCGGCGTTGCGACCGTTCGTGAAATGGATGGTTTGGCAATGAGCTCTCGCAATAGCAACCTAACGATTGACGAGCGCCAACGAGCGCCCGTTTTAGCGCGTACTATGCGCTGGATCAGCAGCGCTATTCGTGGTGGTCGCGATGATTACGCATCAGTGATTGAAGATGCTACTGACCAGCTACGCGCTGCAGATCTTCAACCTGACGAAATCTTCATTTGTGATGCTAAAACTCTGCAAGCGATCACTTCAGAATCAACTCAAGCAGTGATTCTAATGTCGGCTTTCCTAGGTAAGACGCGTCTTATCGATAACCAAGTTCTCGATTTGGTAACGGAAACCAAAGAAGAAGTGAAAGAAGAAACGACTGAATAGTCGGCTTCTGCTCTTAACGCAAAACAAAAAAAGGTCGATGTTATATCGACCTTTTTCTTTACCTGTTACTTAGATGAACCAAAGGTTAGCTACGTAAGCCAATACCCTTTGTCACTAGGTAGTGTGCAATGCCATACAACAGCACGATAAACACACCTAGTACGCCAAACGACGTCACTATCCCCACATCAGACACACCCAAGAAGCCATATCTGAACGCGTTAACCATGTACACGATAGGGTTCAACTTCGATACACCTTGCCAGAATTCAGGCAATAGACTGATCGAGTAGAACACACCACCAAGGTACGTCAGCGGCGTTAAGATAAAGGTTGGGATAATAGAGATATCATCAAACGTGCGTGCGAATACCGCGTTAATCAAGCCACCCAAAGCGAATACTACCGACGTTAAAAATACCGTCGCAATGATCACGCCCCAATGGTCAACTTGTAAGTCGACAAAGAACAACGACACGAAGGTTACTATGGTACCCACTAACAAGCCACGAACCACACCACCCATTACGAAGCCGGCGATAATCACGTAGTTAGGAACAGGCGCTACAAGCAGCTCTTCAATGTTCTTCTGGAACTTGGTACTAAAGAACGATGAAGCAACGTTGGAATATGAGTTGGTGATCACCGACATCATGATCAGACCTGGAACAATGTATTCCATGTAGCTAAAGCCGTTCATTTCACCAATACGCGCACCAATCAGGTTACCGAAGATGATGAAGTAAAGCGTCATGGTAATCGCTGGCGGCACCAGAGTCTGCACCCAGATACGAGTAAAGCGATTGATCTCTTTGGTCAACAAACTGCAGAAAGCGGTCCAATATAGGCTGTACATATTATTTACTCCCCTCACGGACGATACTCACAAATAGCTCTTCTAGACGGTTTGCTTTGTTACGCATAGAGAGGACTTTAACCTGTTGCTCGCTCAATTGAGCAAAGATGGTATTCAAACCTAGGTTCTTGTCGATTTCGATTTCTAGCGAGCCATTGACCATCACTTGGCTATTCACGCCTTCAAGCTTAGGTTCAGTCGTGCCCTCTTCCAGATCCAGAATAAAGGTCTCAGCACTCAATTTGCCCAACAGCGCTTTCATTGTTGTGTTCTCAATCAGCTCACCGCGATTGATGATACCAATGTTGCGACACAGCATTTCTGCTTCTTCTAGGTAGTGCGTGGTCAAGATAATGGTAATGCCCTGCTTCTCATTGATCTCTTTTAGGAATTCCCACATTGAACGACGTAGTTCAATATCAACGCCTGCTGTCGGTTCATCAAGGATCAACAAATGAGGTTCATGCATCAATGCACGCGCGATCATCAAACGACGCTTCATACCACCAGACAAGTTACGCGCGCGTTCGCCACGCTTTTCCCACAGATCGAGTTGAGATAGGTACTTTTTCGCTCGCTCTTTCGCTAATGCTTTTGGCACGCCGTAATAACCCGCTTGTTGCAGCACGATCTGTTCAACGGTTTCAAACGGGTTAAAGTTAAACTCTTGAGGCACAAGGCCTAAGTTCTGCTTCGCCAATTCCAGATCGGTATCAATGTCGTAGCCGAACACTTTAACCTTGCCTGACGTTTTATTTACCAGTGAAGAGATAACACCAATGGTGGTTGATTTACCCGCACCATTGGGACCAAGTAGTGCGTAAAAGTCGCCTTTTTCTACTTGTAAACTAACGCCCTTAAGAGCCTCGAAGCCCCCAGCATAAGTTTTTCTTAATTGCTCAATTTCTAATGCATACATAGAGATAGACTGCCATTTGCTATAGATAAGATGTAGACGGCCGAGCTTGAGGAAGAGAGTAATGCTTAAAACGAACTAGCTGAAAGCTAACCCAAGATTTGTTTACTCGGCCATTTTGCGAACAAGTTTATCGTTGATTGACGATGAATACAAATATCGTGTGAGAGTTTCTTTCGAAAACAAATAAGCGTCTTGGCTACGTGAAGACTAAATCAACGTTCAATAAATATAAAAATGCCGCTAAGTGATTCACTTAACGGCATTAATGATCAGTCTTGAAGTGAGCGTCTATGGCTTATTCATATCAGGTCATTCATATCAGCTTATTACTGAAAAATTAAACTGACTCAAATTGATGCTCATCTCTGTCGACATAGCTTGTTGCTGCCGTCAGGGCTTCATATCTGAATCGATAAGTGTTGGATTCAGGTACTAGGTCAATCACGTGGAACTTCTCTAGTTGTTGACGAGTATTCTCATTAGGACACAGCAGATACACCTCACACTGCGCATCCAATGCATCTTTAATCGCATTCTCTAGCGCTAGGCCAACAGTGACATCAATCATAGGTACATCTGTCAGGTCTAGAATCATCGCTTCATAGTCAGAGATACTTGAGTGCTGACGTGAAATCGCCTTTGAAACGCTGAATATCATCGGCCCTGATAGGTAGAAGAATAGCACCTTACCATTGGCACTATCGAGTAACTGACGTTCGCTATCAGTCAATGGGATATCGTCTTCATCATCACCATCACTGATCGCCTTAACTTGTCTGGCTTGCTCTCGGCTTAATCTTTCAATAATCAGAATATTCGAGATAAACACACCCAGTCCAACGGCAATAATCAAGTCAACAAACACAGTCAATAGCATCACGCCGTACATCACGCCCATGCCGGCATAGCTAACCTTGTGCGCGCGCTGGATAAAGCTCCAATCTAGGATATTGAAACCAACATACATCGCGATACCAGCCAGCACTGCCATAGGAATCGGTTCTGTTAAACCACCTGCAACCAATACCACGAGCGCAAGTACTAAAGCTCGAATAACACCTGAAAGCGGAGAACGCGCTCCCACCTGAATATTGGTTACAGTCCCCATAGTGGCACCCGCGCCAGGTAGTGCACCAAACAGGCCAGAGATCATATTGGCAATGCCTTGGCCACGAAGCTCTTTGTCTGAGTCATGCTCTTTACGAGTCAATGAATCTCCGATAACCGCGGTCAAAAGCGTATCAATACAACCTAATGTACCAAGCACCAAGGCATCAATAACCATAGTAGTGAACTGTTCAGCGCTGATCGTAGGGATAACGAGAGTAGGCAAACCAGCTGGGATTTCACCAATACGGCGAATAGAGTCGGTATCAAAAATAATGACGGACAAGAGTGTCACAGCAACCAAAGCGACCAGTTGAGCAGGCACATACTTACGATATTTGGCTGGAAAACCGAAAAGAATACCGAGCGTCAATGCTCCTAAAAATAGCTCGCTGATTTTAAGATTAGCCAATGTATCTGGAAGTGCAGAGAGCGTGCCCATCACCCCACCAGAAGGTGCGGCATGTCCTAATAAAGGAGACAACTGAAGAATAATTAAAATAACACCGATACCCGACATAAATCCGGAGATCACGCTATATGGCATCAAAGTAACGTATTTTCCAAGCTTTAATGTACCGAGTAATATCTGAAAAGCACCTGCCATCATTACCACGGTAAAGGTCATTGCCATTCCGGTTTCAGGATACTTGGCGACCATGCTGGTCATTACGGCTGTCATGATCACCGTCATCGGGCCAGTCGGTTCAGAGATCAGGCTGCTCGAGCCACCAAACAATGCCGCAAATAGACCAACCATGATGGCGCCCCAGAGGCCAGCTTCCGCGCCCGCACCAGAAGCAACACCAAATGCCAATGCTAAAGGCAATGAGATGATGGCTGTAGTAACACCACCAAACATATCCCCTTTGAGATTGATATCCGTAAAACGACTTCCAAACAAAACACACCTTCCTGATGATGAAATGACAAACCTTATCACTTTAACAAATGTATCAAGTGTTCAGAAAGTGTTAATTCAATCACATTATTCATGTCTTATAACCGGATCATAGCTTCTACGCTAAGTTAATGATTTTAACGATGAGTACACGTCAGATGAGTACTATTTGACACAGTTTTTACGAGATTGAATTTGTAACATTGTGTATAGTTGAGATTCTTAATTAAGGGATGTAAGACGCAAAATGCCAGAGATTAAACAGCTTTTTGAAAACAACTCTAAATGGTCAGAAGAAATTCGATCTCAACGACCTGAGTATTTTACAACGCTTGAAGAGGGTCAAAGCCCTGGTTTTCTATGGATTGGCTGCTCAGATAGCCGTGTTCCGGCCGAGCGTCTCACTGGTTTGTACTCTGGCGAACTGTTTGTTCACCGAAATGTGGCAAACCAAGTGGTTCATACCGACCTAAACTGCCTCTCAGTGGTACAGTACGCCGTCGATGTACTCAAAGTTAAACACATTATTGTCTGCGGTCACTATGGCTGTGGCGGTGTTAACGCGGCGATTGATAACCCTAAACTTGGTCTTATCAACAACTGGTTACTGCACATCCGTGACAATTACCTAAAATACCGTAAGCAAATCGAGGGGCTTCCTCGTGAGCAATGGGGTGACAAGTTGTGCGAAATTAACGTCGCAGAACAGGTTTATAACCTAGGCAACTCAACCATTATGCAAAATGCGTGGGAGCGTGGCCAAGACGTTGAAATCCATGGTGTGGTTTATGGTATTGGCGATGGCAAGCTGCAGGACCTTGGCGTACGTTGCTCAAGTAACGATACTTTAGAGAACAGTCACTTAGATGCATTAAACAAGATCTTAACGACGCCTCTTCTTAGTCAACAAAGCTAACCCATTCCGTCATATATACAAAAAGCCCGCTTGATGCGGGCTTTTTAATGACTTCTAAACCACAAGCGTAATGATTACTCTTGAGGTACTACCTTACCGATGTACGGTAGGTGACGATATTTTTGTGCGTAGTCGATACCAACACCAACAACAAACTCGTCTGGGATTTCAAAACCAATCCATTTTGTATCTACAGTCATTTCACGGCGAGAAGGCTTGTCTAATAGCGTACAAATTTCGATAGACTTAGGACCACGTAGGCTCAGAATCTCTTTTACTTTAGTCAGCGTGTTACCTGTATCGATAATATCCTCTACAAGTAGAACGTCTTTACCTTGGATATCATCATCAAGATCTTTCAAAATACGAACATCACGTGAGCTTTCCATGCCGTTGCCGTAGCTAGACGCGGTCATGAAATCAACTTGGTGAGTTAAATCGATAGCACGAGCAAGATCTGCCATAAAGACAAAAGATCCACGCAATAAGCCAACTAAAACTAGATCTTCACTACCGTTGTAGTGTTCCGTGATCTGTTTGCCTAGTTCGTTCACTCGATCCTGAACTTCTTGCTCAGAGATCATGACTTCAACTGTATGCTTCATACTGCTCTCATTCTATTTGGTGATTGCGACGAATGTTGACAGTTTCGTCAGTTGTGTCGCTCAATTTTGTGCGTAAGTCTAGCACTGCTCAAATACCCACACCACCTTATGGTTCGAATTTACTGTCAGATTCTCCACGAAATGTGCGCTGGTGCCTTATCCAATACTCGTCTCCTTTCACATCAATGTGGATCACGCTTTATGTATCAAGTTTGATGTAACTGTCTATAAAACAAGCTGAAAGGATTGACCATTCGCATATGCACCATTACACTCATCTTGGCTTAAATAATAATAAAATCATTAATATAAAAATTTCGTTGGCAAGGAAAATAAAATGGACTCAATATCTAAGAGACCTAGAACTAGGCTTTCACCTTTAAAAAGAAAACTTCAATTGATGGAAATCGCTCTTGAGGTATTCTCTCGCCGCGGTATCGGTCGTGGTGGACACGCTGATATTGCAGACATCGCTCAGGTGTCTGTCGCAACTGTATTTAACTACTTCCCTACCCGTGAAGATCTGGTTGATGAAGTACTAAATCACGTTGTACGCCAATTCTCTAACTTCCTTTCAGACAATATCGATCTGGATATTCACGCAAAACAAAACCTACATAATATTGCGACTGAAATGGTGACGTTAGTGGCTCAAGATAGCCATTGGTTAAATGTGTGGTTCGAATGGAGCGCTTCGACTCGTGATGAAGTATGGCCGCTATTCGTAACAACGAACCGCACTAACCAAATGTTAGTACAAAACATGTTTAGCAAAGCGATTGAACGTGGCGAAGTTTGTGACGATCACGATCCTAAACATCTAGCCAATCTATTCCACGGCATTTGCTACTCGCTATTCATCCAAGCAAAACGTGTAGAAACGCCAGAAGAGCTTTCAAGCTTAACGGATAGCTACTTGAACATGCTGTGCATTTATAAGTAGATTCGAGATTCGAGATTCGAGATTCGAGATTCGAGTAAATAATTTAAGGGTTGGCCTAATGGGCCAACCCTTTTTTGTAGAATGGAATGTCTCTTCGCATCCCGAAGCGCAGCGTACTCGCATCTCGGAGTGAAACGTTCCTGCTCTTTTCTTCAGACATAAAAAAACCGCTGACGAATCAGCGGCTTTTAAAAACATTAGCGAGTGGCTAAAGAAGGATTACTTCTTCTTTTTCACTGCTTTCTTGTTTGGAAGGTCAGTGATTGAACCTTCGAATACTTCCGCAGCTAGACCAACAGACTCGTGTAGAGTTGGGTGAGCGTGGATAGTAAGTGCGATATCTTCTGCATCACAACCCATTTCGATTGCTAGGCCGATTTCGCCAAGAAGTTCACCACCGTTAGTACCAACAACAGCACCACCGATTACGCGATGAGTATCTTTATCGAAGATCATCTTAGTAACGCCATCTGCACAGTCAGAAGCGATTGCACGACCAGAAGCAGCCCAAGGGAAAGTAGCAACTTCGTAGTTGATGCCTTCCGCTTTCGCTTCTTTCTCAGTCTTACCTACCCAAGCAACTTCTGGCTCAGTGTACGCAATTGATGGGATTACTTTAGGGTCGAAGTAGTGCTTCTTACCAGAGATAACTTCAGCAGCTACGTGACCTTCATGCACACCTTTGTGAGCAAGCATTGGTTGACCAACAACGTCACCGATCGCGTGGATGTGAGGAACGTTAGTACGCATTTGCTTATCAACATTGATGAAACCACGCTCATCAACTTCGATACCCGCTTTTTCAGCGTCGATAAGTGCACCGTTTGGAACACGACCGATAGCAACAAGAACAGCATCGTAGCGTTCAGCTTCAGCTGGTGCTTTTTTGCCTTCCATTGAAACGTAGATACCGTCTTCTTTTGCTTCAACAGCAGTCACTTTAGTTTCAAGCATTAGCTTGAACTTGTTCTTAATGCGCTTAGTGAAAACTTTAACGATGTCTTTATCCGCAGCAGGGATAACTTGATCGAACATCTCTACAACTTCAACTTTAGAACCTAGAGAGTGGTAAACCGTACCCATCTCAAGACCGATGATACCGCCGCCCATGATAAGCAGTTTTTCAGGTACTTCGTTTAGTTCTAGTGCATCCGTAGAATCCCAAATACGTGGGTCTTCATGTGGGATGAAAGGAAGTTTGATTGGGCGAGAACCCGCAGCAATGATTGCGTTGTCGAAGTTAACAGTTGTTGCTTCGCCTTCGCCTTCAACAAGAATGCTGTTAGGACCAGTGAACTTACCGAAACCGTTAACAACAGTAACGTTACGCATCTTAGCCATACCGCCAAGACCGCCAGTTAGTTGATCAACTACTTTTTCTTTCCAGATACGGATCTTGTTGATGTCCGTTTGTGGCTCGCCGAATACAACGCCGTGCTCTGCCATCGCTTTAGCTTCTTCGATTACTTTAGAAACGTGAAGAAGTGCTTTTGATGGAATACAACCAACGTTTAGACATACACCACCAAGAGTGCTGTAACGTTCAACTAGTACTGTTTCTAGACCTAAATCCGCACAACGGAATGCCGCTGAGTAACCAGCAGGACCTGAACCAAGTACAACAACTTGGGCTTTAATTTCTTTGCTCATTGTGACCTCTTGTAGTCATTATCCCTAACAGGCTGAGTAGATGTTCTTAAAATTATTGGGCTTTCAAACAGGAAACATTTTACAGAGATGTTAACAGTGTGAAAGTAGCTTTAAGTTAGCCTGTGAGCTAGACAACAATTCCCCATCAGATTATGAGAAATGCAGGAAACTGTTGTCTAAAAATAGTCTTTATATAAAGAATTAAGGTGACCCGAAAGTCACCTTAATAATTACTTTCTCAATTACAGTACTAGACGACGAATGTCAGATAGTGCGCTGTTTAGGAAAGTAATGAAGCGTGCACCTTCAGCACCATCGATCACACGGTGGTCGTATGATAGAGACAGTGGAAGCTGTAGACGTGGTTGGAACTCTTTACCATTCCAAACTGGCTTAATTTCAGACTTAGATACACCTAGGATACCTACTTCTGGAGCATTTACGATTGGAGTAAATGCAGTGCCGCCAATACCACCAAGGCTAGAGATTGTGAAACAACCGCCTTGCATGTCTGCCGCTGTTAGCTTACCAGAACGTGCTTTCTTAGAAACAGCCATTAGCTCTTCAGATAGCTCGTAAATGCCTTTCTTGTTCACGTCTTTGAAGACAGGAACAACTAGACCGTTTGGTGTATCAACAGCGATACCCACGTTTACGTACTTCTTAAGAATGATGCTTTCGCCATCTTCAGAAAGAGAAGAGTTAAACGCTGGGAATGCTTCTAGCGCTTTAGCAACAGCTTTCATGATGAACACAAGTGGAGTGATCTTCATGCCAGTGTCTTTCTTCGCTTCGATTGCGTTCTGTTCTTTACGGAATGCTTCTAGCTCAGTGATGTCTGCATTGTCCCACTGTGTAACGTGAGGGATCATTACCCAGTTACGGTGCAGGTTAGCGCCAGAGATCTTCTTAATCTTAGAAAGCTTCTGAACTTCAGTTTCGCCGAACTTGCTGAAGTCAACTTTTGGCCATGGTAGTAGACCAAGTGCAGAACCGTCGCCGCCTTTGCCAGATGCAGCTGCACCAGACTCAAGACGCTTAAGTGCATCTTTAACGTAAGACTGAACGTCTTCTTTAAGGATACGGCTCTTACGACCAGTACCTTTAACCTTAGAAAGGTTAACGCCAAATTCACGAGCTAGACGACGAACTACTGGAGAAGCGTGCGCGTAGTCACCGTTCTCTTGGAAGTCGCCAGCTGCTGCAGGTGCTTCTGCTTTAGGAGCAGGTGCCGCCGCTGGAGCTGCTGCTTGTGCAGGTGCTGCAACAGGAGCAGGCGCTGCGCCTTCAACCGGAGTGCCGGCCACGACGAAAGTCATGATTAGAGAGCCAGTTGACACTTTGTCGCCAGCTGCAATCTTGATCTCTTTTACTGTACCAGCGAATGGTGCAGGAACTTCCATTGAAGCTTTGTCGCCTTCAACAGTAATTAGAGATTGCTCTTCTTCTACTGTATCGCCAACCGCTACCATGATTTCAGTAACTTCTACTTCGTCACCACCGATATCAGGAACGTTTACTTCTTTTTCAGCTGATGCTGCTGGAGCCGCTGCAACTGGTGCCGCCGCTGGAGCAGGAGCTGCTGCAACTGGAGCGCCAGAGCCCGCTACTTCACCTGTTTCTACAGAGAAAATCATTACTAGAGAACCAGTCGATACTGAGTCACCAGAAGCGATCTTGATTTCTTTAACGATACCAGCGAATGGTGCAGGAACTTCCATTGAAGCCTTGTCACCTTCAACAGTAAGAAGAGATTGCTCTTCTTCTACTGCGTCACCGATAGCAACCATGATTTCAGTTACTTCAACTTCATCACCGCCGATGTCAGGAACGTGAACTTCTTTAAGCTCAGCTGCCGCTGCAGGAGCAGCTGCAACTGGTGCCGCCGCTTCAACTGCTGGAGCAGCCGGTGCTGCTGCAGCACCTTCCGCAGGAGAGCCTGCCTCTTCAAAGATCATGATAAGAGAACCAGTAGAAACAGAATCGCCTTCTGCTACTTTGATTTCTTTAACGATACCCGCTTGAGACGCTGGAACTTCCATTGAAGCTTTGTCGCCTTCAACAGTGATCAGTGACTGCTCTTCTTCAACCTTGTCGCCAACGTTTACAAGAATCTCAGTTACTTCAACCTCGTCAGCACCGATGTCTGGTACATTAATTTCGATTGTCATTGTATTTACCTACCTTAATGCCAGTCTTATGCGTATTGCGGGTTAGTTTTTTCAGTGTCGATATCGAATTTAGCAATTGCTTCAACAACTACAGATTTCTCGATGTCACCACGTTTAGCCAGTTCAGTTAGAGCTGCAACTACGATGTAGCCAGCGTTAACTTCGAAGTGACGACGTAGGTTTGCACGGCTGTCAGAGCGGCCGAAACCATCTGTACCAAGTACTTTGTAAGACTCAGTTGGCATGTACGCACGTACTTGCTCAGCGTAGTTCTTCATGTAGTCAGTCACTGCGATTGCAGGTTCTTTACCAAGAACAGTCGTGATGTACGGTACTTTCTCTTCAGCTTCTGGGTGAAGCATGTTGTCACGCTCTACCGCTTGGCCGTCACGAGTTAGTTCGTTGAACGACGTTACTGAGAATACGTCAGATGCTACGCCGTACTCTTCGCTTAGAATTTCAGCCGCTTTACGCGCTTCGTTCATGATAGTACCAGAGCTCATTAGTTGAACTTTGCCCTTAGCACCAGCGTGAGATTCAAGCTTGTAGATACCTTTACGGATGCCTTCTTCAGCGCCTTCTGGCATTGCTGGCATTGCGTAGTTCTCGTTCATTACTGTTAAGTAGTAGTAAACGTTTTCTTGCTCAGGACCGTACATGCGACGGATACCGTCTTGCATGATTACCGCTAACTCGTAAGCAAACGTTGGGTCGTAAGAGATACAGTTAGGTACTGTGTTCGCCATGATGTGCGAGTGACCATCTTCGTGCTGTAGACCTTCGCCGTTTAGCGTTGTACGACCAGCAGTAGCACCCAATAGGAAGCCACGAGCTTGTTGGTCACCTGCTAGCCATGCCATGTCGCCAATACGTTGGAAACCGAACATTGAGTAGTAGATGTAGAACGGGATCATCGGTAGATCGTTTGTGCTGTATGACGTTGCAGCAGCAACCCATGAAGCCATAGAACCTAGTTCGTTGATACCTTCTTGAAGAACTTGACCAGACGTTGCTTCTTTGTAGTAAGAAACGATGCCTTTATCTTCTGGAGTGTAATCTTGACCGTGTGGGTTGTAGATACCAACCTGACGGAATAGACCTTCCATACCGAATGTACGTGCTTCATCACAGATGATAGGAACGATGTTCTTACCAATGTTCTTATCTTTAAGGAGGATGTTTAGCGTACGTACATAAGCCATAGTTGTAGAGATATCACGCTTCTGCTCACCTAGTAGAGGTGCGAATGCGTCTAGCTCAGGAACCTTGAACTCTTGTGTAAACTTAGGAAGACGTGCTGGAGTGTAACCGTGTAGAGCGTTACGACGCGCGTGCATGTATTCGTATTCAGCAGAACCTTCTTCCAGTTTTAGATATGGAAGTTCAGCGATTTTCTCATCTGATAGTAGGTCTTCAAGGCCTAGGCGATCACGCAGGTGTTGAACATGAGTCATGTCCATTTTCTTAACACCGTGTGCAATGTTCTTACCTTCAGCTGCATCACCCATGCCGTAACCTTTAACAGTTTTAGCTAGGATTACCGTTGGCTTACCGTTTGTCTCTTTTGCATTGTTGAATGCAGCAAACAGTTTAGAAGAATCGTGACCACCACGCTTAAGAGCGAAGATTTCGTCATCAGTCATATCAGCAACGAGTGCAGCTGTTTCTGGGTACTTACCAAAGAAGTGCTCACGTACGTATGCGCCATCTTTAGATTTAAATGTTTGGTAATCACCATCGATAGTTTCGTTCATTAGTTGAAGAAGCTTACCAGTAGTGTCTTTAGCCAGTAGTGAATCCCAGTTGCTACCCCAGATAACTTTAACAACGTTCCAACCTGCGCCTTTGAATAGGCCTTCAAGTTCTTGAATGATGCTACCGTTACCCATTACAGGACCGTCTAGACGCTGTAGGTTACAGTTGATTAGGAAACATAGGTTGTCTAGCTTCTCACGCGCAGCGAAAGAGATAGCACCACGTGATTCTGGCTCATCCATCTCACCGTCACCTAGGAACGCGTATACGCGTTGCGCTGAAGTTTCTTTCAGGCCACGGCCGTCAAGGTACTTAAGGAAGCGCGCTTGGTAGATCGCAGAAATAGGACCAAGACCCATAGATACTGTCGGGAATTGCCAGAACTCAGGCATCAGTTTAGGGTGCGGGTAAGAAGGGATACCTTTACCATCAACTTCTTGACGGAAGTTATCTAGCTGCTCTTCAGTTAGACGACCTTCAACGAATGCACGAGAGTAGATACCTGGAGAGATGTGACCTTGGTAGTAAACTAGATCGCCACCGTCTGTCTCGTTTGGAGCACGGAAGAAGTGGTTGAAACATACTTCGTAGAACGCTGCTGCTGACTGGTAAGAAGCCATGTGACCACCAAGGTCTAGGTCTTTCTTAGAAGCACGCAATACGATCATGATTGCGTTCCAGCGAATAATCGAACGAATACGACGCTCAAGAGTTACGTCACCAGGGTAAGCTGGCTCTTGTGCTGCTGGAATTGTGTTGATGTAGTTTGTGTTGATGCCTGTAGCCATATCAACACCATCTAAACGCGCTTTATCTAGAACTTGTTCTAGTAAAAACTGTGCACGTTCTACACCTTCTTCACGTACTACTGACTCAAGAGCTTCTAACCAATCTTGAGTTTCCAGAGCATCAACGTCATGCTTCATGTCAGACATGGCGATCTATCCTTTTTGTTAGTTGGATTCTACTAAACACGTAAATAGCCGAAGTATTACGGCTATTTACCCTGTTGAATTCGACGTAAAGAACGTTCGCGGCGCGACTCTTCTTTGGTCAAATCCATCAATGTTTCTTCGATGTAAGCTAAATGAGAGTGTGACATTTCACGTGCCTGTTCTGGCTGTCCTGAAACGATCGCATCCACAATGTTAGCTCGATGTATACTCACTTTCTCCACAACGTCTTTACGACGATGCAACAGCTTTAAATTTTCTAAGACGTTTTGTTCGAGTAACGGAGCCAAACTACGAACAATGTGCAATAACACCACATTGTGCGCTGCCTCTGTTAAAGCAATAAGAAAAGCCATCACCGCTGCAGATTCGGCTTCAATATCACCCTTTTCTTGCGCACCGCGAATTTTTTCTTGGCATGCTTGAATTCGAGCAAAGTCTTCATCAGTTCCACGCAATGCCGCGAAGTAAGCCGAAATCCCTTCCATCGCATGACGCGATTCCAACAAGTCTAGTTGGGTTTCAGAATGGGACGACAACAAATTAAGCAAAGGATCTGAAAAGCTTTTCCAGATATTTTCGCTAACAAACGTACCTCCACCTTGACGGCGAGTAAGCAAGCGTTTTGCTTCTAAACGTTGTATCGCTTCTCGGATTGAAGGACGAGACACATCGAACTGTTTCGCCAGTTCGCGCTCAGGCGGCAGCTGCTGCCCTGGAGCCAGTGTTCCTTCCACTATCAACCTTTCTAACTCTTGTTCGATAACATCGGAGAGTTTTGGCTGACGAATCCTTTGATAAGCCATAGTTTGTTGTTCTTCTTTTTCTTCGCTGACAATTGGTAATACCAATTTTAAGTTGGGCAGAAATTAACATAATTAAAACGCCACTGTCCAGCCTAAAATTGACCTGCATCATAGAATACAGCGTGAATTAACCATGATTTAACAAATGAAATTTAAAACAGCAACCAAATTGGTCTTACCATTTACAGGGGTAATACTTTTGGGGAGTGTTCGTGCTAGAAAGTTTCAGGATAAAAATGAATTGTTTCAGAAAGATTAGCGTCACTTGTTTAAAAACCGAACCAAGCGCACATTTAGGGTGGAAATTCTGTTCATAAATTTTAATAAATGAGTGTTTGATAAGTTCGTCACACTCTCAATTTATTGATGCGCTTCTCTCCACCACTTTCTTTACATCGCAACAACAAAAATTCACAAGTCATTATGCCAGGCGTTGACTATTCAACGCCCACCAGCGGTAAGGCCATCGTCAAAAACGGAGGCTTAAACTTTGAGATTTTTTTTAAACTTCTGCCAATCGAACACCAAGCCAGGGTCAGTTTTACGCAGAGGCGCTATGTATTGATGGCCAGTGATACGTTCGCTGGTGATTTGAGGGAACGTAGATACGATCGTTGCTGTTAGTTGGCTAAGCGCTTGATACTGCTGCTCGCTATAAGCCACAAAGTCACTGCCTTCCAGTTCAATACCAATCGAATAGTCATTACACCTTTCACGCCCTGCAAAACTCGACTGGCCAGCATGCCAAGCTCGGTCGAAGAAAGAAACGAATTGCACCACTTCCCCATCTCGACGAATCAAACAGTGCGCTGATACGCCCATTTGGTGAATCACCTTAAAAAACGGGTGTTCCGACGGGTCTAGCTTACCCGTAAAAAACTGTTCGATGTAAGGGCCACCAAATTGACCCGGAGGCAAGCTAATGTTGTGCACCACCAGCAGAGAGATATCGTCGGCACTCGGCCTAGCATCAAAATACGGGGAAGGAACATGCCGAGCGTTGTCGTACCATCCGTTAGAGCTGATCGTCATCTTGGTCTCACTTTCGTTTCTGCTAGCACAATAAGATGTGACCTTGCCCATAGAGCAGTCGCGCTAGCCTCTTTAATTTGAAGTTAAGCAAGAGTATCATTCCATTCCCACTCCCTTTCAAGATTAGATTTGCGATGAAAAACACACATAACAGCCACCAACGCCTTGACTACTTAAAAGAGCAACTGCCTCTAGAGATCACTCGTGCAGTAGCCGAGACTATCAAAGAAGACCTAGGTGGCACGTTAGATCCAGCGGCTGACATCACAGCAAGTCTAATCCCAGCAGACGCAATCAACAGCGCAACCATCATTACTCGTGAGCACGGTGTGTTCTGTGGTAAAGCTTGGGCTGATGAAGTGTTTAAGCAACTGGGCGGTGAAGTGACTATCGAGTGGAATGTAGAAGATGGCGACAAGGTTGAACCAAACCAAACACTTTGTACCTTAACAGGTCCAGCACGCGCGCTATTAACGGGTGAGCGCAACGCAATGAACTTCATTCAAACGCTATCTGGTTGTGCGACTACGACGGCTACCTACGCGGACAAAATCAAACACACAGAGTGCCGCCTGTTAGATACTCGTAAAACGATACCTGGCCTGCGCAGCGCACTAAAATACGCAGTCGCTTGTGGCGGCGGTTTCAACCACCGTATTGGGGTTTTCGATGCTTACCTAATCAAAGAAAACCACATCATCGCTTGTGGTGGTATTGAGAAAGCTATTTCAACAGCAAAAGAGCTAAACCCGGGTAAGCCTGTAGAAGTGGAAACTGAGAGCCTAGAAGAGCTAGAGCAAGCGATCAGCGCTGGCGCAGACATCATCATGCTAGATAACTTCACCACAGACATGATGCGCGAAGCTGTGAAAATCAACGCAGGACGTGCAGCACTAGAAAACTCTGGCAACGTGACTCTAGATACCATTGCTGAGTTCGCTGAAACAGGCGTTGATTACATCTCGGTAGGCGCATTAACTAAGCACCTAAAAGCAATGGACCTATCAATGAGATTCAAAGCGTAATTGACTGAATAATAAATAATTTCCGTAAAGGCACTGTTGATAACGGTGCCTTTTTTATGGTTCATCGCGGCTTTCC